>JBDQIL010000804.1:0-3129 GCA_040264415.1 Myxococcota bacterium | reverse complement strand
CCTCACTCCCGGCGACGTGCTGCACCACAGCGACGCCGGCCTGGCCGTCGTTGATACCGCTGAGCCCGACCGCCTTGAGGCGGTGATGGCCGGACCGGGGGAGCGGGCCACCTGGGACCTCACCCCCGAGCACCAGCGCGAGGGCTGGTCGTGGTGTGTGCCCTGGGGGCTGTTGTGGCGACGCGCACGCGACCCCGACGGGCTGCGGCCCCTCGCCGGATCGGATCCGCTGGAGACCCTCCGCCTCCTGCTCGGCGACCTGGAGGGGCCGCTCACCATGGACGGCGCCCGGGCGGAGCTGGTGGGCCACCAGCTGGTCCGCGGCAGCCGCTTCGCCGCGTGGTGGACGTCGGCGTTGGCCCAGGCGGCCCAGGCGACCGACCTCGCCTGGGACGGCCAGCACCTCTCGCTCCGCGCGCTCGATCCGTCGATGCCGTGCGACCCCGAGACCTGGCTCGCCTCGCGACCCTCAGCCCGCTTCCGGGTGTGGCTGACCGCCTCGGCGACCGCCCGCGAGGCCTTGCTCGACGCCGCCATGGCCGAGGACGATCCGGCAGGCATCCTGCTCGCGCTGCGCGGCTGCGAGGCCACGCCGACGCGGCACGCCGACGCGCTCCGCGCCCGCGCCCAGGCCGGCGATCCCTGGGTCACCGCCGCTCTCCTCCAGCGCGGCGACCCGCGCGCCCTCTCAGACGCCCGGCGGGCGCTCCGCGGCGCGCCCGTTCGGCCGGACGCCGCAGCCGTGGTCCACGCTGCCCTCGACCGGCTGCCACCCACCCCCAGGCTGCGGGCGGTGCTCACGTTGATGGAGGAGCTCGATGGGCCGAGCGCCCGCGGCGCGCTCCGATCTCTCGGGGCCCGCCTCCCCGACGGCCCAGACAGCGGGCTCGAAGCGGTCGAGGCCTGCCTCCCCGACGCCCAGCGCCGGTGGCCGACCGCGACCGCGTGGCTCGACGCTCGCCATCACCCGACGGCGCGGCCCGTCGCCGACCTCTCCGCTGTGCCCCCAGGCGAGCTCTTCGGACTCACCCTCGCCCTCGCCGAGGCCATCGCCGACCGCCACATCCAAGGCGGCGCTGGCGGGGTGCCCGCCGCGCGTCGAAAGCCCGACGGCTCGATCCTCTTGGGTGACCCCGACGGTGGCGACCCCCGGCAGGATCTGTTCGATCTCGCGCAGCTCGCGGTGGAGTGCGCCATCGGCCGCATGCCGCAGAGCGGCCCGGTGCGAGCCGACGACCTCGTGGTGCAGCTGGCCCAGCTGGTCCCCGAGGCCCCGCCCGAATGGGTGGCGGTGCTCACCCGCGCCCTCAGCCAGGAGCCCGGACTCCGCCCGCGCAATGGGCTCGACCTGTGGGAGCAGCTCGCCTGCGCTCAGGCCAGCGCGTCGGTTCGCACGCGCGCTCCCCTGCGCGCCCGCGCGGGCCTCGATGTCGCGCACGACTCCCACATCGGCGCGCTGAAGTCCCGCGCCGGCCAGACCAATCAGGACGCGCTGTACTGGGACCGCGACGGCGCGCTCACCCTGCTGGTGGTCGCCGACGGCATCAGCATCTCCAACGCCGGGTCGGGCGACCTCGCGAGCGGCCTGCTGGTGAGGGTCTTCGCTGAGCGATGGGCCGAACATCGGGGGCGCCTCGCCGACGCCGCACCCGACGCGCTGAGCGCCTTCTTGGTGGACGCCCTGGCTGCGGCGAACGCGGCCATCTGCGCCCGCACGCTCGAGCTCATCGGCGGCGCAGTCGGACGCCACATCCCGATGGGGACCACGGCCGTGGTCGCCCTCGTTCGAGGTGATGACGTGCACCTCGCCTCTCTCGGCGATTCTCGCGCCTACCTCGTGGGGGCCGCAGGCGCGGCGCTGCTCACCGGAGACCAGAACCTCCGCGGCGAGTGGTTCAAGGGCTGGCAGAAGGGCAACGCGCCCGAGCTCCTCAACGAGGGCCACGCGCTCGTGGGCTACTGCGGCCACTTCAACGAGGACGGTCGGGAAGAGCCGGTCCCCCCCGCGACGCGGCGGGTGCGCATGCTGCCCGGAGAGGTGCTCGTGCTCTGCTCCGACGGCGTGACCGACTACGCAGCCGCCTCCCCCTCCGAGTGCGCCATCCTCATGGAGGAGGCCGCGCGCGTGCCCGACCTCGGCGCCGCCTGCCGCCTGCTCGTAGACCGGGCCAACGCCGGGGGCGGGGGCGACAACATCACGGTGGTCATCGCCCGGCAACACTTGGGCTGATAGCGCAGCGAAGTGGGCCGCGCGCGGCCCCGCACGCCGACCCCCAGGAGCCCCGTGGACAGCTTGCGAGAGACGATCGCCGAACGTGTGGTGCTCTTCGACGGAGCCATGGGCACCGAGATCTACGCCAGCGGCGTGTTCATCAACCGCAGCTACGACGAGGTCAACCTCTCCCGCCCCGAGCTGGTGGGCGGCATCCACCAGCGCTACCTCGCAGCAGGCGCCGAGGTGCTCACCACCAACACCTTCGGCGCCAACCGAATGCGGCTCCAGCCCTTCGGGCTCACCGACCAGCTGCACGACATCAACGCCTCGGCGGTGCGGATCGCGCGCAAGGCCGCAGGGGGCCGGGCGTGGGTCGCGGGCTCGATCGGACCCACCGGCGCCATCCTCGCCCCGGTGGGCAAGGTGGCCCCCGGCGACATCTTTCAGATCTTCAAGGAGCAGGCGGAGATCCTCGCGAACGGCGGCGTCGATCTCTTCGTGCTCGAGACCTTCGTGCACCTGCCTGAGCTCTGGCAGGCCGTACGGGCGGTCCGCAGCGTGTGCGACCTGCCCATCGTGACGCTGATGACCTTCCCCGCCTCCGGTCCGACCCAGCAGCAGTACGAGGGGCCGTCCCCCGAACAGGCCGCGCGGGCGATGTCGGCCTGGGGCGTCGCCGCCATCGGCACCAACTGCTCCCTCGGCCCGCGCGGCGTGCTGAACATCGTCGAGTCCATGCGGCTGGTCACCGACAAGCCGATCGTCGCCATGCCCAACGCCGGCATGCCGCAGGTGGTCGAGGGCCGCACCCTCTACCTCGCCGGCCCCGAGTACATGGCGGAGTACGCCCGGCGCCTGGGGCAGGTCGGGGCCATGGGCATCGGCGGCTGTTGCGGCACCACGCCGGCCATGAT
>JBDQIL010000803.1:0-3130 GCA_040264415.1 Myxococcota bacterium | reverse complement strand
GCGATCGTGCCGTCGGTGAGGCGCACGCGGTCGAGCGCGGCGTCCATGTCGGCGCCGTCGAGGGTGGCGCGCCCGCCGCTCGCCTGCAGCCGCGCGGCGCGAGCCATGGGCGACGAGAAGCCGCTGAGCTCAGCCTGCTCGGTGCCCACCTGGGTGACCCCGGCGTGGTGGCCGATGGAGATCCCCGACGCCTCGCCGCGAGCGGTGGAGATGTCGCCGTAGCGGGCGTCCTCGGTCATCAGCCGGTCGGCCGACCCGGTGATCCCGTCGGGGCCGAAGGTCGCCGAGGTGCCGAGCGACTCGACCGAGCCGGCCGAGCCGTGGGTGCCTCCGTCGCGCAAACCCAGGCCGCCCGCCCGCAGCCGGGCCGCGTCGACGGTCGCCGACGTGCGATCAAAGCGCGCGTCGAACCCAGACATCGACAGGTCGTCGGCGCGCACGGTGTCGCGGAACTCGGCGCCCGAGGCCGAAGCCTCTCGGGCGACGACCCGCCCTTGATCTCCGACCATCCCGGCGCTGGCGTCGCGGATGGTGGCCTGGTCGAGCCGCACGTCTTCGCCCACCTGGGCGCCCGAGACGTCGATGCGGCTGGCGCCTGCGCCCATGCGGTCGGCGGCGTGGTCGGCCGACAGCGTGGTCGCGCGCACCGCGTCGGCGGAGAAGCGGTCGGATTGCAGCCCGGTCGCGACGCCCGACGCCGCGGTCGCGCTGGTGGTCAGCCCGCCCGGGCCCCAGGCGAGGTCGGCGGCCGCGTGATCGAGCCCCACGGTGGCAGCATCGACAGACGTCGTGTCCAGCCCGGCGCCGCGCAGGGTGTCGGCGGTGAGCTGGGCGCGGTCGCCGGTGAGCTGGCCCCGGAGTCCCGTGGCGCTCCCAGAGGTCAGGTCTGCGCCTGCGGTGTCGAGGCCCGAGAGCGACGCGGCGCGGGCCGAGGCCGTGGCGGAGAGGGTGTCGGCGTGGGCGTCGAAGAAGGGCATGCCGCCGCCGCCGCTGGCGACATCCACCCGCGCGCCGTCGATGCGGGCGTCGGCGAGGGTGTCACCGCCTTGCGAAGCGCCGGTCGCCGACAGGGTGCTCGCCGCGAGGAAGGCCGACTCACCAGGGGCGCTCACCCCGGCGGAGAGATCGGTCGCGGTGATCTGGTCGGCAGCGCCGCCCTGGACGGCCACCCCCTGCAGGATGGCGGAGGACACCGAGAAGCCGGCGATCAGGCCGTCGCCCCCGAGGCCCTGCACGTCGTCGGTGGCCTGGCCGGTGAGGTCGTTGAGGGAGACGTGGGCGAGGCGCACGGGCCCGCTCGGGCCGGCGGCCACGACGTCGCGGGCCTCGAGGCCCGCGACGGTCAGGTCGGCCACCAGGCTGTCGTCGCTGTCTTGCCAGAGGGGCACGCCGGTGTCTTCGCCGACGAAGGGCACGCCGCCGCCCGGGTTCGAGAGCACCAGCCGGACACCGCGCAGCGAGACCGGGCCCGAGGTGAGGCCGTCGGCCTGCACCCCGGACAGCTCGAGCTGGTCGGCCGTGACCGTGACCGTGCCGGCCCGATGGTCGTAGACGGCGCGGACGCGGTTGTCAGCGGCGGCGCGGTCCAGCTGGAGGGCCTGGGCCACGCCGGCGGGCATGAGGTCCATCACCTCGTCGAGATCGGTGTCGAGGGTGACCGACCGGGTGGCCCAGTCCACATCGACGTCGGAGCTGGTCGCGACGTCCCACAGGTCGCTGGCCGTCTCTGCGGCGCCCTGCACGGTCTCTTTCACTGCGGTGGTGGCGGCCGCGGCTTGATCGCCCACCCACTGCCCGGCGTCTTGGAACCAGCCCCAGACGCCCTGCGACTCGGGCTGGGCCACCGCCTCGGCGCGCGCGGCGTTGCCGCGTCCCCGACGCCGGCCGCGCCCCCCGCTCGAGGCGGCGCGCGAGGGTGCGGCAGAGGAGCTGCTGGTGCTGCGGCGGCGGCGTGCGGGCAAGGGCGTTCCGGACCGGGTCGTGCGTAGTATACCGGGCGGCGGCGCCGCCGGTCTTTCAGGGCGATTGCTCCGCCCCGCCGGCGATCACGCGGGCTCGCCACGAACCACGCGGCGGTGGTTCACGCTCCCGAAGCGGCCGCGCTCGTCCACGGTCACCCGGGCCATGGCGCAGACCGGGTCGTGGGTGAAGAAGAGGCGGCCGTTGCGTGCCGCGAGGTCTTCGACCAGCGCGCCCTTCTCCTCGATGAGGAGCTCTGGGTTTCGGTCGTAGCCCATGGTGATCGACCGGTGGACCCACGGCCGCCCGGGGACCAGGTCGCCGGCGTAGACCACCGGGCCGAGCTCGCCCGGGATCTCCGCGAGCATGAGCCCCGGCGTGTGGCCGTCGGAGAAGTGCAGGCCGTAGGCGAGGCCGAGGGTGTCGGAGGTGCCGCCGACGGGCACCAGCTCCAGCCGCCCCGAGGCCGCGAGCAGCTCTTGGATGGCTGGGATGAAGCTCGCCTGGTCGCGCGGGTGCGGCGCGTTGGCGCGGGCCCATGCCGGCTCGCTCACGACGAAGGTGGCGTTCGGGAAGAGCAGCTCGGGCGCCGCATCGGGCGCCCAGGCCGTGAGCAGCCCGCCCGCGTGGTCGAAGTGGAGGTGGCTGAGCACGACCACGTCGATGTCGGCGTGGGTCAGGCCGAGCTCGGCCAGTCGGCCCAGCAGCACGTGCTCCTCCTCCTGTACGCCGTAGCGATCCTTGTACTTGGGCTCGAAGAAGGCGCCGATGCCGGTCTCGAAGAGCACGCGTCGCGAGGCGCTCGCACCCGCGCCGCCCTCTTCGACGAGCAACGTGCGGCACGCGAGGTCGATGCGCCCCAGCTCGTCGGGCGGTGACCAGCGCTCCCAGACCGCCCGCGGGCAGTTGCCGTACATGGAGCCCCCGTCGAGCTTCTGGGAGTTGCCTTCGATCGCCGTGATGCGCATGGCGCAAAGGGTACCCGTGCGCCCGCGTCGGCGAGTCAGTAGGATCTGCGGCTCATGCGACTCCGGCTCCACAACCTGATCTTCGTATTCATGGGGCTGGGTGTGGTCGTCGGGCTGCTGTTGGCCGGGATCGACAAGGACGCCACGGTTCTCGTCATCTTCGACTTCATCGGCAAGGAGGTCTTCATCGGCCTCCTGAAGAT
>JBDQIL010000802.1:0-3135 GCA_040264415.1 Myxococcota bacterium | reverse complement strand
TCGGCAGCGCCCGAGGGCCTGTCCGCCGCTAGCGGCGGATTGGACCACCACCTGTTCACCCACCAGAGGCACGACCTTCCAGGCGGCGTCGGCGGCGAGCGTGACCTGCAGCTCGAGCTGGAGGTGCAGCACACCGTCGCGAGACTCGCCGGTGAATCGAGAGGCGCCGAGCACGACCGGTGTGGTCGGGGCGCCGGCCGAGACGGTGGCGGCCTCGACCGCGTCGAGCAGGCGGGCGTATGCCTCGAGCGAGAGCTCGACCTGGGCGGGACGGCCGGCCTGTTGAGCGCGTCGCGGCGCGGACGGCGCAGCTGCGGCCTGCTGGAGCACGCTGTTCTGCAGCATGATCTCGTCGAAGTTCTCGGCTGCAGCGCGATCTTGTTGTTCTTGCCAGGCGTCGGACTCGTCGGCGACCGCGGGACGCGGCGCCAGCAGCATCATCGTGAGCAGGGCGAAGAGGGCCAGTGTCAGGGTGGAGCGGGCGGGGGGCATCATCGGGACCACCGGTTGAGCGCGACGAGCACGAGGAAGGCCGCGCTGCTCAAGAGCAGCGGCATCGACAGCACCACCAGCGCGGCGATGGCCAGCAGACTCGCGGCGATGGCGCCCCGCCACGAGAGCCGGTCGAGCAGCAGGCTGGGGCGGGCGAGCAGGTCGGAGAGGACGCCGCGGAGGTGAGGGGTGCCGCTGCGCAGCCACAGCACCGCGAGGCCCAGGTCGACCCCCCAGAGCACCCGCCGGTGCACCCCGAGGATGAGGTGACCGACCCCGAGGAGCCCCACCACGCCCGCTGCGGCGAGCGCCTTGTCGCGGCGGCTGCCGGCTGCCAACAGGGTGAGGCCGACCGCGGCGAGGAGCGCCAGCCAGCGGATCGGCGGGAGCAGCTCGCGGTCGAGGTAGCGCACCGACACGCGAGGCACCTCGCGGCCCGCGAGCAGGCGCTCGAAGCGGTAGCGCTGGCCCACCAGCGGGAAGCTGGACAGCACCTCTTGGCTGGACTGCCGGGCCAGGTTCTCGCTGGTGTAGATGGCCTTCCGGCGCGACAGGATGCTGCTGTAGCCGGCGCTGGTGCGCCCGCCAGCCCAGGCGCTGCCGCTCCATCGCGCCCGCCGCAAGAACTCGCGCGCCCGTCGAATGGGGTCGTACCGAATGGCGCTGTACTGGGTGAGGTTGGCGTCGAAGTGAAGCGGCTCGATGGCGGCCGGCAGGTAGAGGTGCCAGGTGGACTCGACCACATCGACGTCGACCGCCGGCAGCGCGAGGTCACGCGCGCCGAGCCACCCGAGGGGCGCGCCGGCCCGCTTGCAGGCCAGCTCGACGACGAAGGCCGACTCTCGCACCGTGGCGTTCCCGGGCGGGATGGTGAGCACCTGGCCCGGGGCGAGGTCGTAGACCTGGCCGAGGTCGGTCGGGTTGGCTTCGAGCACCCGGCGCCAGGCGGTGGGGTCGCCGTAGAAGGTCGAGGCGATGCCCGACAGCGTGTCGCCCGACATGACCTCGTAGGTGCGGCCTCCGGCGGCGATGCGTTCGGACTGGGGCAGCGGGAAGAGCAGGCGCCCGTCGTCGGCGCGGGCTGGCCGCACCGGGAGCCCGTCGATCAGGGCGTGGGTGAGCACCGCGTCGGCGGGCAGGGTGACGCCCAGGTACTGCCGCGTGTTGTTGCGCAGGCGCAGTCGGAGCTTCGTGATCTCGGTGCCGTCTTCGATGACGACGGTGCTCGCGCCGAGACTGTCAGCGATGGTGGAGGTGAGCTCCACCGACTCGTTGCGCTGCAGCGAGAGCCGCACCATGGGGGGTGAGTGGAAGGCGTAGCCCATCAGCAGTGGCTTCTGCGTGAGGCCAGTGAGCTGGGTGGGGAGGTCGCGCAGGGTGAGCGCGGCGGCCTGCTCGACCGCGTTGGCTGCGACCTCGAGGCCGGCCGGCCCCTGCACCCCCAAGGCGCCCTCGATGGCGACGGCGCCGGAGGGCAGCGGCATGCGCAGCGTGACCGGCGCTTCGAGGTCGGCGGGGAACTGGAAGTGCACCCGCACGGACGCGGCCTCGTCCACGAGGTGTCGAAGCAGCACCACGAGGCGGCCCTCGCCGCCGGCCTCGGTCTGCCACTGCAGCACGTCGTCGCCGGTGACGTCGAGCACCTCGACGCCCTGCGGCACGGTGAGCTCGACGCGGTCGGTCTCACCATCTCGGACGGTGTAGTCGAGCACGGCGACGCCTTGCACGAGGGCCTCGTGCAGGGTGAACAGGGTGTGCACGCGGGCGCCGAGCCGCACGGCGGTGGCGTCGTCGTGGGTGGCCTGCCGGCGCCAGGTCAGATCCAGGGCGCCCCGGGCGTCGAGGTGGCCCTCCAGGCGCGTACCGCCGGCCGTGGCGCTGACCGCGGTGAGCACGCCGCCGGCCAGGTCGGCGTCGATGTCTCTCTCGGGCACCTGCACCTGAACGCGGGTGGGACCCGAGGGCGGCAGCGAGAAGGCCACGCGGCGGCCGAAGCGGTCGTCTTCGCGGCCCTGGTAGAACTCGACCACCACCTGGTGGACCCCTGTGGAGGGAATACCGACGGTATACATCCCCCCCTCTGGCAAGACGGAGGTGGCGCGCCCGTCGAGGGTGACCGACCGGATGGTGGCCCCCGCGTCAAGCACGGGCACCCGCGCCGGCCCGTCGCCGGGCTGGACGTCGAGCACCGTGACCAAGCGCCCCTCGAAGACGCCTCGCTCGTACCGGCCGTCGACCGAGCGGGCCCGCTGCAGCACCCGCGCGGGCGGCGCCGGGGAGACCTGCGCGGCGCGGGCGGCCTCTCTGAGCGCCTCCCATCGCGCCAGCGGGATGGTCACGGTGTCTTGCGCCTGCGCGGCTGGCGCTGCGGAGAGGGCGCAGGCCAGCCAGAGCAGAAGTGCGAGCGGTGCGGGGGGGTGGGGACGGGGCATGGGCTCCTCTGGGCGGCGATCCAGACCACGAGGTCGAACCGCGGGTTCCCGGTATTCCGAAGCCGGGATCGCCGGGGCGGCGACCCCGCGGTCCCCCCCCATTCCGTGACCCACGGTGACACCGCCACGAGGGGCCGGTGTTGAAGCGTCCTGCCTCCCCGGAGCCCCCATGCGCGTCGCCACCGTCCCCCGCTCACGCTCTCTCTCCCTG
>JBDQIL010000801.1:0-3141 GCA_040264415.1 Myxococcota bacterium | reverse complement strand
GACTGCCCGAGGCGCTCTGGGCGGCCCTGTGCGGCTCGGCGTCGACCGCCGCGGCGCAGGCGCTCGTGGCCGCCGGGCTCGCGCGGGTGGTCTCCGATCAGGACGGCGGGGGGTGGGCCCTCCGCGACGCGGGCGTTCGAGCGGCGCTGCTTCGACACGCCGACGGTCGCGGCCGCCTCGCGGCGCTCCATCGCCGGGCCGCCGACGCCCGGGCCACCCACGGCACCGACGCGCCGGTCGATCAGGCCGACCTGGCCTGGCACCGCGCTCCAGGCGGCGACCCTGCCGCCGCCTGGAGCGAGGCCCGCCGCGCCGCCGAGGGGTGGCAGGCGCGCGCGCGGCCCTGGCGCGCCCGCGAGGCCCTCCGCCTCGCGAGGGAGGCGCTGCGCGCCACGGGGGCGATCCGAGGCCGTCGGGCCGCCGAGCTGGCGCTCCTCGACGCAGAGGTGTGCCTGGCGGTAGGCGATCCCGACGGCGCGCAGCGCGCGCTCGGGGCCGTGGCCGAGGCGGGGTCCGTGGGCCCCGACCTCGCCGCCCGGGCGGCGCGGGTGACCGGCGAGGCGGCCGCCGCCCGCGGCGACACCCGCACCGCCCTCGACCAGCTCGAGCGAAGCCGCCGGCTCGCGCAAGAGCTCGGCCTGGCCGACGCATTTGCGCGCTCCACCGTTGCGTTGGCGGGCCTGTGGGGCCAGCAGGGGGCGCCCGAGACGGCGCGCACGCTGCTGCGAGAGGTGCTCGCCCTGCCACCACAACCCAGCGACCGCGCGCTGCCGGCGCGGGCCCGCGTGGCGCTGGCCGCCGCGGCGCGCGAGGCCGGCGATCTGGTCGATGCTGGGGCCCAGCTCCGGCAGGCCCTGCGCGAGGCCGAGGCCACCGGCGACCCGTCGTTGACCGCCCGCGCGCGGTGCGAGCAGGCGCGCGTGCACCGGCTGCGCGACCGGCCGGGCGAGGCCCGACGCGCGCTCGACCGCGCGCTCGACGAGGCCCGCCCACTCGGCGATCCGGCGCTGCTCGCCGAGCTCTGGGCCGAGCGGGGCGCCGTGTCCCGCGCGCTGGATGACCTCGAAGACGCGGAGCGTGCCTTCGAGCGCGCCCTCACCTGGGCCCGCACCGCGGGTCGCTCGACCACCCTGCCCCTGCTCCGCTTGGGCCGGGTGCGGTCCGAGCGGGGCTCGCCCGCAGAGGCGAGAGCCAGCCTCGAGCAGGCCCTCGACCAGGCGCTCCGGCTGGGGGAGCGGGTGTGGGTGCCCGCCTGCAACGCCGCGCTGGTCGAGATCGCCGC
This sequence comes from Myxococcota bacterium, assembly GCA_040264415.1. Taxonomy (GTDB): domain Bacteria; phylum Myxococcota_A; class UBA796; order UBA796; family UBA2385; genus M30B51. The sequence goes on along the minus strand of JBDQIL010000801.1, from coordinate 1,859 downwards.
CGAAATGGGGGATTGGGTGGTCTTCGACGTGGGGCTGGCGGAGCTGGCGCAGGGGGCTGGCCAGGCCGGCGCACAGCACAGCGAGATCGCCGAGCCCCTCGAGCGGGCGGGGCGCTGCGCCGCCCAGCGGGGCCACACACCCCGCGCCCACACGGCCTGGGGCCTCGCCGCCCGCCTCTGGTCAGAGGCGGGGCACCCCGCCCGTGCTGCCGCCCTGCGGCACCGACAGGCTGGCGCGCTGGAGGACGCGCCCACGGAAGAGGCGCCGCGCTGGCTGCGGGCGCTCTCCGAGCGCTGAGCCGCGGGGTCGCGCCTCCCCATGGGAGAATGCGCCACGACCGCCGCCGTCCCAGGCGTCGGCCGGCGCCCTTCGACCCCAGAGACGCGGCGGCGTCTCCCTGCGTCCCTCCCCACTGCGCGGCAGCTCTCGGCGAACGCCGGTCGCTCCGACCGGCCAGCAGCAGCGGCGACCCGACGGCATCGCGCCGCTGCGGTGTACGGTCGCCGGGCGCAGGCCCCTTGACCCAACCCTATCGTCCCCGGCGAGCCACTGATGACCTCCCCCCGCTCCCCCATCTCGCCCACGTGGCAGCGCGATCGCGTAGACATGCCCTACGAGGACTTCTTCGAGGCGGGCTCGATCCGGGGGCTCGCGCAGAACCGCGAGCCGTACAGCTTCCGAGAGACCTACCAGCTGATGCGCCAGGTGTTCGGCTACCAGCTGCACTACGTCAACTTCGGCTACTGGCCCGACGGCATCGACACCGTCGAGCCAGCCAGAGAGATGACGCTGCTGATGGGCCGCCGCCTGGGCCTCGCCGCGGGCGAGCGGGTCATGGAGGCCGGCTCGGGGCTCGGGCAGGCCGCCTGCGATCTGACGCAGGCCTTCGACCTCGACCGGGTGCAAGGCCTCAACATCAACCGGCCGCAGGCCTCCTTCGCCAACGAGCTGGCCGAGCGGACGGGGCTGGCCGATCGCGTCACCCACACGGTGGCCGACGCCTGTGAGTGGCCCCACGAGCAGCCCGCCGAGAGCTTCGACCACGCGCTCGCGCAGGAGTGCATCGGGCACTTCCCCGATCCCGCGGCCTTCCTCGAGGGGGTGCGCGCAGCGCTCCGGCCGGGCGGCCGGTTCGCCATGACGGTCGTCACCGCCCCGAAGCCGCCACCGCGCGCCTTCACCGCGGTCGCTGGTCAGGCCTTCCACGCGAAGGCCCACGCCCTCGAGGTCTGGATCGCGCGCCTCGAGGCCGCGGGCCTGCGCATGGTCTCCCACGACGACCTGCGTCAGACGGTCTTCGGCGAGATGTTCGGCTGGCTCGACCGCCGCATGCGCGAGCAACCCGACGCGATGTCCTTCGCGCCCATGCCGATCCGGGCGCTGTTCATGCAGTTGCTGCGGGCGACGCGGGCCGGCGTTGACGGGGGCTGGCTGGGCTATGACCTGCTCGTGGCCGAAGTGGCCCCCTGACCACCGGAGAGGTCGCGGTGCCCAGCCGCGCCCCGCTCCACGCGCGGCTCCGCCGTGGCTTCGTCGCCCCATCGACCTGCTCCACCGGCTGCGGCTTCGAGACCATGCGGACGAGACCGGCGGCACCCAGCGGGCGCCGGCCGCCCCCGTCGTCGGCCGAGCCGCCTGGGATCCGTCCCCGGCGCACACCGGCCCTTCCGTCGAGCGGCCGACGGAGAGGTGCGGTGGGACGGCGCGTGTCAGAGACGCGGTGAGGTCGCAGATCGAGGCGGGCGGTCACCGGTCACCGCCGAGAAGCGACGTCTCCCGGCCCCGCCCCGCAGACCGCGGCCGCCCCGGCGCCGTCGAGGTGATCCTACAGCAGCATGCCGATCCCGAGCAGCACGAG
>JBDQIL010000800.1:0-3143 GCA_040264415.1 Myxococcota bacterium | reverse complement strand
CGCGTGCACAAGACCCCCCTGCTGTCCGCCCACCTCGCTGCCAACGCCACGATGGCCGACGAGTCGGGCTGGCTGGTGCCGACCTCGTTCGGAGCGGTGGACGCGGGCGTCGCCGCCGCGCGGGCGGGGGCGATCTGCCTCGACCTCGCGTGGGTCGAGGTGCTCGATCTGCAAGCGCCCGAGCTCCGCCGCTGGGCCAACGGCATGTTCACCAACAACATCACGCGCCTGCCGGCCGGGCGCGGCAACCGAAACGCCATGTGCGACGACCGCGGCCGTCTGCAGGGCCTGCTCGACCTGTACTGCGTCAGCGACACGCACTTCCTGGCCGTGCTCGACGGGGTCGACGCCGACTGGTTCGAGGGCCGCTACCGCATGTTCCTCATCCTCGACGACATCGAGGTCGACCCGCGGCCCGATGGCGCCACGCTGCTCAGCGTGCAGGGGCCAGCCGCGGGCGCCGCCCTCGAGGCCGCCGGTCTGCCGGCGCCCGCCATCGACCGCGCCTTCGAGACCACCGACGCTGGCGTCACCGTGGCCCGCCGCGACCGCACCGGGCTCGGCGGGTACGACCTGATCGTGCCCGGCGATCAGGTGGTGGCCGTGTGGGCGGCGCTGCAGGCGGGCGGCGCGACCGCCGCAGGCACCGATGTGCTCGACGCGCTCCGCGTCGTCGCGGGGCTGGCCGCCTGGCCCCAAGACGGCACCGACAAGACCCTGGTGCACGAGCTGCGGCTCAACGCCGACGTCTGCAACTTCGAGAAGGGCTGCTACGTCGGCCAAGAGGTCATCAACCGCGTCGACGTGCGGGGCGCCATCAACAAGAAGCTGATGGGCCTCCGGCTGACCGCGCCGGTGCCGCAGGGCAGCCCGGTGATGCTCGACGACAAGGCGGTGGGCACCGTCACCAGCCTCGCCGAGCTGGGCGGAGCGGTGGTGGGCCTGGGCGTGCTGCGCAAGGCGGCCTGGGCGCCGGGCACGGCGGTCGAGGTCGCCACCGGCGACGGCGCGGTGGCCGCCACCGTCAGCGACCTGCCCCTCTCGGGCTGACCCCGCGGGCGTAGATCAGCACGGCGGTGTGAACCGGCCGCACCGACCGGCCGTCGGCGCCCCCCACCTCGGTCGAGGGGCGATCCACCACGCGGCCCGCGACCACCATCCGCTTGGAGCTGCCGCCGTCGAGATTCACCGCGTCGGTGCAGCCGACCGCCGCGAGCAGCCGGGCCAGACCGCCCAGCGTGAAGCCCGGCGCGCGCCCGACGTCGCGGCCATCGAGCGCAGCGAAGACCAGGGCGCCGTCGGGGCGCCGACCCACCCCGAGTCGGGGCAGGCGGTTCTGGTCGTAGGTCTCGTCCTGGCTGAAGGTGACCGGCGGCGCGGTACCGGCGAGATCGTCGGCCGCCCGATCGAGGTCCACCCGCCCGTCGCGCAGCAGGCGCGGGCCGCCCGCCACAGCGGCGGTCAGCGGGACGCGCAGGCGCCAGCGGCCCTCGCGCGCGGCCACCCCGATCCCCGGCGGCAGCGCCAGCACCGCGCCGTGCAGGGGGATGGGCAGGGCGCCCACACCTGCCGACACGACCGCGGCGCCGACCACGGCGATCGACCGGCCGGCATGGGGGGGGGCAGCAGAACCAAAGGCTCTGTTGAAGGCGACGACCGGGGTGAAATCGCGCCCCGCGCGGAGCGCCGCGAGGGCGGCCGGCGCGTTGGTGGCCATGGGCCGCAGCCGCGCGCCGCAAGCCAGCTCCAGCTCGGCGTCTTCGGGCCCGAGGCGGCAGATGCGCGCCCCGCCGTCGAGCCCCTGGGCGAGCGTGGTGCGGCGCAACAGCGGCGGCACGGCCACGGCGCCGCCCTCGACCAGCAAGCCCACCGGGTCGCGGCGGGCGCTCGGGGGCTCGATGTCGGCCTCGCTGTAGAGGAAGAAGCCGCCCGACGTGGCCGCCGCAGCCCCCTCGGCCTCGACCCACGCGCCAAAGTCGCCGCAGCCACGGGCGTCTCGAGTGCGCAGCTCACAGCCCGGCGCCACGGTCAGCAGGTTGGCGGAGACCGGTCCCTGATCGGTGGGGCCGGAGAGGTGGGCGTGTCGCAAGCCCGGGGCGACGTCTACCCAGGCGAGGGCGCCCAGCAGCTGGTCGAGCGGGGGCGCGTCGGCGTGACGGTGGCGCACCAGGGCGGCTTGAGAGGTGTAGAAGTCCACCACGGCGCGCACGCGCAGGGCGCGGGGTGGCGCAGCGACCAGCACGTCGCGCAGGCGGCAGGCCAGCCCCACGCGCAGCACCCGGGCGGTGGGGTCGGGCGCCAAGCCGTCGAGCAGCGCCCTGGCCGCGGTGGCCCGCCGGGCGAACAGGGCCGCCTGGTCGCGATCGACCTCGTCTGCCAGCGCAGCCTCGATGGCAGAGGAGAGCCGGGCGGCGTCGCGCCGCGCGGCGACCTCGAGGGCGTCGAAGTCGGCGCCCGCGCGGGGATCGTCTCCCGGGCGGCCGAAAGCATCGAGCAGCCGGAGCGTGCCCGGCAGCGTGCCGTGTGTCTGGGCGAAGTGAGCGCATGCGGCGCGCCAGTCGGTCATGGGCCGACGCTACCAGACCCAGGGCCGCGACCCGACCGGGGGGGGATGGCCTCCCACCCGAGCCGGCGGGCAATCACCCCCCTGCGCCACCAGGGCGCTGGTTAGGACGCCCGACACCCGGGACTCCCGATGCACCTCGTCCTCCTCCTCTCGGCCTGCGCCACCACGGGGCCGGCGGCCCCGGACCGGCCCGCGGCTCCCCCAGCTCCCGCGACTCCCGACCTCGAGGTGTTTGTCGAGGCCACCGACGGCACGCCCCTGCTTGCGCGGGCCTCGGTCGAGGCCTGCGCGTGGCTCGTAGCCGCGCCCGCAGGCGCCGGCTGGGGGGCCCCGATTCGGGTTCCAGGCCACCCCCAGGCGGCCGTCTCGCCATCGGGCGCGGTCGCCATCTGGACCCGCTGCGAAGGCGAGTCGCTCGACGCCTTCTGGGTGGGCCCGAGCCTGGCCGACCTCGACCCCGCGCGGTCGCCTCCCGACCTCTCGGCCCAGCTGCCGGAGTTCATCGAGCAGGTGCGGTGGACCGGCCCCGGCGCGCGGTCGGCCCACGGCGGGTCGGACCACCCGCTCGGGTTCGGGT
>JBDQIL010000799.1:0-3143 GCA_040264415.1 Myxococcota bacterium | reverse complement strand
GGCGTCTGCCACGGTGACGCCGGCGGATCGCAGCTTGTGTGCGGCCGCGGCGGCGTACTTGCGCACGGCCTTCGAGCTGGCCTCGGCCTGCGCGGCGACCACGCGGTCGGGCCGCTTCAGGCGGACGGCGGCCTCGATGGCGCTGGCCGCGTCGCGGTCGGAGAAGTCGGAGATGGCGCCGAGGCCGCCGTGGAGCCAGTCGCTCAGCGGCAGATCGGCGGGGCCCTGCACCAGGGCTTGAACGGTGGCGAGGTCGTGCTTGAGCTTGCCCATGGGATCAGGACTCCTGCTGCAGTCGCTCGACCTCGGCGCGCTCTGCGCGGCGCTGGTCGAGCACCTGGTTGGCCGTGATCGCGGCCATGTTGACGATGTCGGCGACGGTGGATCCGAGCGCCAGGACGTTGACGGGCTGCTTCATGCCCACGATGATGGGTCCCACCGCGGTGGCGCCGCCGAGCTCGCGCAGCAGCTTGTAGGCGATGTTGCCTGCCGAGAGGTCGGGGAAGACCAGCACGTTGGCGTCACCCTGGATGGCGCTGAACGGGAAGTCGGAGCCCGCCATCTCGGCGTTGACCGCCGTGTCGGCCTGCATCTCGCCGTCGACGGGCAGATCGGGCCACCACGCCCGCACCTTGCCGACCGCCCGTCGCACCTCGTTGACCCGCGGGTCTTCCCGGTGCTCACCAAAGTCGGAGTACGACAGCATGGCCACCCGCGGCTCGTCGCCAAAGGTGCGGCAGACCCGCGCGGTGTTGAACGCGATGCGGGCCAGCGTGTCGCTGTCGGGGCTGGTGTTGACCGTGCAATCTCCGAAGAAGAGGCGCCGCTCATTGAAGAGCATCACGTAGACGCCGGAGATGACCTCGTCCTTGCTGGCCGGCCCGATGATCTGCAGGGCGGGACGGATGGTGTCGGCGTACGGCGTGGCCAAGCCGCCCAGCAGCCCGTCGGCCTCGCCCATCTCCACCATCATCGCGCCGTAGACCGTCGGGTTGCGCAGCCAGCCCCGCACGCCCGGCATGGTCATGCCCTTGCGCTGGCGCCGACGCCACAGCTCGTCGGCGTAGCGCTGCAGTCGGTCGTCGTCGTGAACCTCGATGATCTCGATGCCGTTGAGGTTGACGTTGTGCTCGTCGGCGCGCTTGTGCACCCGCCAGGCCTCGCCGATGAGGACCGGCTGGCAGATGCCCTCGTCCACCAGAATCTGTGCGGCTCGGAGCACCTTCGGGTGCGTGCCGTCGGGGAAGACCACCCGCATCGGGTTGAGCCGCGCCCGGTTCATGAGCGGTCGGATGACCTCCTTGCTCCGCTCGATCATGCGCTCGAGCTTCTGCCGATAGCCGTCGAAGTCGACGATGGGCTTTCGCGCCACGCCGCTGTCGGCGGCGGCGCGGGCCACGGCGGGCGCCACCCACAGCAAGACCCGCGGGTCGAAGGGCTTCGGGATGAGGTACTCGGGCCCAAAGGCCAAGCGGTCGAGGCCGTATGCGGTGAGCACCTGGTCGGGGACGTCCTCTTTGGCGAGCCGGGCGAGCGCCTCGACCGCGGCCACCTTCATCGCTTCGTTGATCGCGCGGGCGCGGCAGTCGAGCGCGCCCCGGAACACGAACGGGAAGCCCAGGACGTTGTTGACCTGGTTGGGGTAGTCGGAGCGTCCGGTGGCCACGATGGCGTCGGGGTTGGCGCCCTTGGCCTCTTCGTAGGTGATCTCGGGGTCGGGGTTGGCCATGGCGAAGATGACCGGGCGCGGGGCCATGCGCTGGACCATCTCTGCGGTGAGCAGCCCGCCCACCGACAGCCCGATGAACACGTCTGCGCCGTCGATGACGTCGTTGAGCGTGCGGAGATGGGTGTCTTGGGCGAAGGCCGCCTTCTCGTCGAACATGTCTTCGACCCGGCCGGTGTACACGAGGCCGTTGGAGTCGAGCATCCAGACGTTCTGCCGCTGGGCGCCCAGCTCGAGGCAGAGCCGCGCCGTGGCGATGGCGGCCGCGCCCGCCCCCGAGAACACGATCTTGAGGTCGCCCATCGCCTTGTTGGTGAGGTCGCAGGCGTTGAGCAGGGCGGCCGAGGCGATGATGGCCGTGCCGTGCTGGTCATCGTGAAAGACGGGGATGTCGAGCTGCTCGCGCAGCTCTTGTTCGATGCGGAAGCAGTCGGGGGCGCCGATGTCTTCGAGGTTGATGCCGCCGAAGGTGGGCGCCATGGCCTTGACCGCGCTGATGACCTCGTCGGCGGTGGGTGCGTCGAGCTCGATGTCGAAGACGTCGATGTCGGCGAACTTCTTGAAGAGGTTGGCCTTGCCCTCCATCACCGGCTTGCCGGCGAGCGGGCCGATGTTGCCGAGGCCGAGCACGGCGGTGCCGTTGGTGACCACCGCGACCAGGTTGCCCTTCGCGGTGTACTCGAAGGCCTTGTCGGGGTTCTTGTCGATCTGGCGGCAGGGCTCTGCCACGCCGGGGCTGTAGGCCAGCGACAGGTCTCGCTGGGTGAGGAGCGTCTTGGTGGGGACCACCTCGAGCTTTCCGGCGCGCCCTTGCGAGTGGTAGTCGAGCGCCGACTGCTTCAGCCCATCCTTGAGGTCCATTCGCTCTCCCGATGCGGCCTCCTTTGTATGTGTGCCGGCAGCGCTGGGCAAGGCCGGCCGGGCCCACCCCCTCAACGGCAGCCGCCCCGCCCCCGAAGGGGCGAGGCGGGTCAGAGCGTCTCGTAAGCCGGGTTCTGTCTCGTGCCGCGGTCACCCAGGGCGCGAGGGTGTCCATTCATCTAGGCCCGCCGTTGCCGACGGGCTCCAGCAGCCTACCCGGGAGCATCGGACGGGCCGCCCGAGAGTGCTCCACTATTCGGCCTTGCTCCGGATGGGGTTTGCCTGGCCGACCCTGTCACCAGGGCCGCCGGTGCGCTCTTGCCGCACCCTTTCAACCTTACCGACGCCCCCGAGGGGGCGCCCCGTCGCTCGCCCCGAGGGGCGCGGCGCGCGGACGCGTACGTGGCGGTCTGCTCTCTGTTGCACTTGCCTGCAAGTCACCTTGACCGGCCGTTAGCCGGCATCCTGCCCGGTGGAGCCCGGACTTTCCTCCCGCGGGGGCCGTTGGGGGGTACGAGTCCCACCCTCCCGCCACACCGCCGGCGGACACCTGATC
>JBDQIL010000798.1:0-3145 GCA_040264415.1 Myxococcota bacterium | reverse complement strand
TGGCCCGCGCCCGCGTCGGGCGCGACCTGCTCCCCATCTTGCGGTGGATCGGCGAGGTTCAGATCCTCAACGACATCCAAGACCCCGACCGGGTCGAGCCTGGTCCCCTCATCCTGCCCGCGCCCGACGCCCACGACCCCGTCTTCATGCGGCGCGACGACCTCTACTCCTCCCCCTGACCCGATCTGACGAGGCGCCATGTCCGACAAGGAAATCACCTGGTTCATGACCGCCCTGGCCAAGGCGTGGTCGTCGCTCGACCCCGCCGCCGTGGCCGCGCTGCACGACCAGCCCTGCCTGCTCGGCACCTACAAGGGCGGCCGGGTCTTGGCCGATCACGCCGCGGCCACGGCCTACTTCGACAAGCTGATGCGCTTCTACCGCAAGCGCGGCGTGGCCCGAATCGGCATCGATGAGATGACGATCGCGACCCCCCGACCGCTCGCGCTGCCCGTCTTCTCCACCGTGCAGGCCCAGTGGCGGCTGTGGACCGCCGAGGGCCTCCCGTTCCTGGGGTTCCACGCGACCCACATGCTGCGCCGCGCGCCCGACGGCTGGCGGGTCCACGCCACCGCCAACCACGACGAGCTGCAGCGCTTCGCGGCCCGGAAGGGCGCATGATGCGGGCCCTGGGCGTGGCCGTGCTGGTGGGCTGTGCGCCCAAGGCGCCGCCCGAGCCGGCCGCCGCCGATCGGGTCGAGCTCCCCGTGACCTACCAGCCCATGACCCTGACCGACCTGGCGCGGCCGCTGCCCCCGTCGCCGCAGCCCTGTGTGATCGGCAGCCGCCAAGACGGGCCCGTGCTCACCGAGCTGGTCGCCTGCGGCGATCGCGGGGTGTCGCGCGTGATGGTGCTGCCGGCCGAGGCGCCGCCGCCGGCTGAGATGCTGACGATGGCCCAGGGCGCGCTGGCGCGGCCGGGGCTTGTGCTCGAGACCCAAGACATCGCCTTCCCGGCCAACGGGCGCACGATGGCGGGTCAGCGGATCTTTCGAAACACCGGCACTGAGCTGGTCTTTTCGGCGCTGGCCGTGGTGCACCCCGAGGGGCCCTGGCCCGAGCTGCTCACCTGCTCGGGGCCGGCACCCGTCGACGGCCTCGAGGCGTGGTGCGCGGCGGCCATCCAGGCGCTCATGCTGCCCGACGACGCGGGCCGCATGGGCGTCACCGGTCCGCCGACCCCTCCGACCAGGCCCCCACCCCGTTGAGCCGGTCCACCACGTCGAACAGGTCGCCCTGCTCGTAGAAGTCCACCGCCAAGAGGTTGACCGGCCGGTCCCATTCGGCGGCGCAGGCGTCGGCCCGCGCCCCCAGCACGTCGGCCCGGTTGACCTCTGCGGCGCCCGCTCGGGTGGGCAGCGGGGTGCTCAGCCAGTGGTTGACCAGCAGCAGCGGGTTGTCGGGAGCGCCTCGGTTCTGGGCGCAGGTGAACTGGTCGGCCGACTCGAAGCTGTACGGCGTGTCGACGATGAGGTCCCAGGCGTGGTGGTACCAGGCTGGCGGTGGGCCGCTGAACTCGGCGCTGACCACCAGGCGGGTGTCGGCGTCGATGAGCTGCCGCAGCGTCGGCATCGCGTCGGCGGTCGGGTCCCAGGTGTAGGCGAGGTCGGCGAGGCCGGCGTCGTCGAGGGCGCCCACGGTCTCCTCGACGGTGATGGCGTCCTGGAAGATGAGGACCACCACCTCGCCGCGGTTGGCGTCGAGGAAGGCGGAGATCTCGCCCAGCCCCTCGCCGAGCGGCTGCTGCCCCAGCTCGCAGTAGCTGTGGCAGAGCATCAGCCCGTCGTCGGTGCGGTGGGTGTCGAGCATGAGCGCCCGCACGCCGTCGTCGAGCTGTCGGGTGAGGCCGTGCTGTTGGTTGGGGAAGCCCCAGCCGGCGTCGGCGTTCGACATGCTGTTGTGGGTGCCCGGCAGCGTGACCTGGTCGAGGGGGCGGTCGCACAGGGCGAGGTGGCCGTTGCAGGTGTCCGGGAGAGCGGCCGGCGCGCCGGTCTCTCGCGCCGCGTCGGGTGGGCCGGCGCAGGCGGCCAGCAGGAGGGCGGCGGGAGCGGAGGGGCGATGCATGGCGGCAGGCTACCCGCTGGGGGTTGGGTCCGCCGCTGGACCGCACCCCGCCAACGGGTGAAGGGCTGCCCATGGCGGTGAACGGACGACAGGGCGTGGTGGTGTTGGTGGCCCTTGCGGCCGTGGCGTCGCTGTCGATTGGCCTCTGGCGGGCGAAGCTCATCCGTGGCATGGCCAGGGTGGACGCAAACATCCACGAGGTTCGTGCCGAGGGGCGCGCCTTCGGGGCCGCGGTCGATCCGGCGGCCTGCGTCGCCGAGGGTCTGCGCAGGGGGCCCGGCAGCTGCGCCGACGGTGACCTGCCCTGTGCGGCCGAGGCCGGCATCTTCCTCGAGGGGTGCTTGGGCGACCGCGTGCTCTCGCTGGCCTTCTGCGCCGACGTGCCGGCCCCCGATCCCCAGGGCGACGCCCGCGAGGCGGCGGTGGCCGCCTGGGCCGCCGGCCGCTGCGCCGAGGCCGGCCACGCCGACAGCCGCGCCTGTGTGCGGGTGCTGCACGACGGGCTGCAGCGCGCCTGCCACACCGCCGTCGATGCGCCGGCCCCCGGCGATCCCGCGTCCGACGACCCGTCCCTCGACGCCGAGCCCGAGGCCGAGCGCTTCTGACGGGCGCTGCGGGGCGGCCTACAGCTCGGGGCGCACGCGTCCGGCGGCCTCGGCAGCCCGGGCGCGGGCCTCTGCGACGGTCTCGCCGGTGGCCAGCGCCACCCCCAGGCGGCGGTGGCCGCGCACCTGCGGCTTGCCGAAGAGCCGCACCTGGGCGGTCGGCACCCGCAGGGCGTCGCCCACGCCGGCGAAGCGGGGGCCGTCCGAGTCGCCATGCCCCAGGATCACCGCGCTGGCGCCGGGGGCGCGCACGGCGATGTCGGGCACCGGCAGCCCGAGGATGGCCCGGGCGTGCAGCGCGAACTCGCTGAGGTCCTGGCTGACCAGGGTGACCATGCCGGTGTCGTGGGGGCGCGGGCTCACCTCGGAGAACCACACGGTGTCGCCCTTGCAGAAGAACTCCACCCCGAACAGGCCGCGCCCACCCAGGGCTGCCGTGACCGCCGCGGCCATGCGCTGGGCCTCGGCGAGGGCGG
>JBDQIL010000797.1:0-3145 GCA_040264415.1 Myxococcota bacterium | reverse complement strand
TCTACATCGGGCTGAAGACCGGCTGGGGGCTGGGCGTCGCCATCACGGCGTGCATCCTCAGCTTCGCCATCTGGAACGTGCTGCTCAAGGTGGGCGTGGCCAAGACGCCCATGACCATCCTCGAGACCAACTGCATGCAGTCGACGGCCTCGTCGGCCGGCTACGCCACGGGCGGCACGATGGTCTCGGCCATCGCCGCCCTGGTCATGCTCTCGGCGACCCCCGCCAACCCGGGCGGCGAGCACCTCCCGGTGCCGGTGCTGGTGGCGTGGACCTTCTTTTTGGCCGTGCTGGGCACCGTGCTGGCCGTGCCGATGAAGCGCAACCTCATCAACCAGGAGCGGCTGAAGTTTCCCTCGGGCACCGCCGCGGCGGTCACGCTCCACTCGCTCTACAGCTCGGGCGCGGGCGCCCTGAAGAAGGCCAAGGCCCTGCTCTATGCGGCGATCTTCGGCGCGGCCTTCCCGGTGCTGCTCGAGCTGCCGCTGTTGCCCGACGGACAGGGCGGCCGCAAGCCGTTGCTGCCCGCCGACTCGGCCCTGTTCGACTGGCTGCCGGCCCGCGGGGCCAAGGTGGTCGACGGTCAGGTGGAGGCCTTCAAGCCGTCCGACTGGACGATGGTGATGGACCACAACCCGGTCATGATCGCCGCCGGCGCGCTGGTCGGGCTCAAGGTGAGCGTGTGGATGCTGCTGGGCGGCCTTGCGCTGGCCATGGTGGTGGGGCCCATGGGCTACGAGGCGGTGTGGGTGAGCACCGCCACCGGCGAAGAGCTGCGCGCCGCCACCGCTCCGTACAAGGCCTGGAAAGAGATCGGCATCTGGCTGGGCGTGCCCATCATGGTGAGCGCCGGCCTGCTGAGCTTCGCGACCCAGTGGCGCACCATCCTGCGGGCCTTCCAGGGCCTCAAGAAGAAGAAGGCGGTGGCCGGCGACGAGGCCCACGAGGCCCGCGTGGCGGCCACCGAGGTGCCGCTGTCGTGGTTCTTGGTGGGCGGCGGCCTGAGCGGCGTCGGCGTTATCGCGACCGCGGAGATCTACTTCGACGTGCCCTGGTACTACGGCACGCTGGCGGTCTTTCTCACGTTCTTCTTGGCGCTGGTGGCCTGCCGCGCGACCGGCGAGAGTGACATCACGCCGGTGGGCGCCATGGGCAAGCTGATGCAGCTCACCTACGGCGTGCTCATCCCCCAGAGCACCACCGCCAACCTGATGACCGCGAGCATCACCGCGTCGGCGGCGGGGTCTGCGGCCGATCTGCTCAACGATCTGAAGAGCGGCTACCTGCTGGGGGCCAACCCCCGCCGGCAGTTCATGGCGCAGTTCGCCGGCATCTTCTCGGGCACCTTCGCCACCGTGATGGGCTTCTACCTGCTGGTGCCCGACGCCACCGCGCTCAACGGCGTGGGTGACCAGCCGCCGCAGTTTCCCGCGCCCGCCGCGCAGGCCTGGAAGGCGGTGGCCGAGGTCTTCCGCCTGGGCCTCGAGAACATGCACCCGATGCACCGCGACGCCATCTGGGCGGGCCTCGCCATCGGGGTCGTCATCTTCGCGCTCGAGCTCGCGCTCCCCAAGGCCAAGCGGTGGCTGCCCAGCGCGACCGGCATCGGGCTCGGCCTCATCCTGCCCTTCCAGTACCCCCTGTCGATGCTCATCGGGGCCGTGGCGGCGTGGGCCTGGACCCGCAAAGACAAGGCGCAGGCCGACGCCTACCTGGTGCCGCTGTCGGCCGGTGTCATCGCGGGCGTGAGCATCATGGGCGTGCTGGTCGCGGTCCTCAACACCCTGATGGCCGGCTGAGCCGGCGCGGAGCTGACCGATGCGTGCGTGGGGCTGGGTGTCGATGGGGCTGCTGGGCTGCGCGGGCGGCCCCGACGAGACGGGCGTCGCGCCCGCGGCCGACGGGCCCGCCTGGGGCCGGTACCTGGGGCAGAGCGTGGTCACCGGTGAGGAGGTGGATGGCGACACCATCACCACCGAGTTCGGCGGACGCGCGGCCTGCCTGCGCGGCGGCACCTGGCGGTCGGCCACGCGAGACGTCGGCAGCGACGATCTCGTGGTCTTCTTGCAGGGCGGCGGCGCCTGCTGGGAGGGCTTCTGCCTGGCGGTCACCGAGGCCCCTGCCGGCATCCCGGCCGTAGACATCCTCGACCCCACGCTCGAGGCCAACCCCGTGGCCGACTGGAACGTGGCCTACCTGCCGTACTGCGACGGGTCGCTCTTTCTGGGGGACGCAGACCACGACGACGACGGCGACGGCGAGGACGACCGCTTTCACCGGGGCCTCGCCAACCTGTCGGCCACGCTCGACGTGGCGCAGGAGCGCTTCCCAGCCCCGGGCCGGGTGCTGTTCGCGGGCAGCTCTGGGGGCGGCTTCGGCATCTCGTTGGGCCTGCCGCTCGTGCGCGCGACCTGGCCCGACGCCGAGATCATCGCGCTCGCCGACTCCGCTGTGGGCATCGCCCGCGGGCCCGACGATCCCGGCTTCGTCTTCGGGCTGGTGGAGGAGTGGGGGGCGACGGAGCTGCTGCCGGAGGGCTGCGCGGGCTGCCTCGACGGCGGCCACCTCGTGCCGGTGGTGGAGCACCACCTCGAACAGGACCCCGGGGTTCGCATGGGGGTGTTCGGCGCCTGGTACGACAGCATCATCGGCGACGTCTTCCTCGACGTCACCCCGACCCAGCACCGCGACATGGTCGAGATCGAGACCAGCCGCGCCCACGCGGCGCACCCCGACCGCTATCGCCGCTTCCTCATCGACGGGCGCATGCACACCACCCTGCTCGGCGACGCGTCGGGCATCGTGGGGTCGAACCTCGACGCGCTCGAGTACCCGCCCGAGATCCTCGCGGCCTTGGCCAGCATCGAGCTCGGCTCGCTCGAGACCACCACGTCAGCCGACGGCACCCGGGTGGCAGACTGGATCGGCGCCCTCATCGAGGGGGACGCCGCCGGGTGGCCAGACACCGTCGATCCAGCCGGGCCGGCCCCCGACTGACCTCGATCCGCAGACGCGCGTCCGCCCGCCCCGGCGCGTGGCCGAGGCGGGCGGAGCGCGGCGGCGCTGTGCTCAGCCGGCCTTGGTCGTGCCGGCCTTGCCGTCGGTGCCGCTCTTGGTCTTGCCGGCCTTGCCGTCGGTGCCGCTC
>JBDQIL010000796.1:0-3146 GCA_040264415.1 Myxococcota bacterium | reverse complement strand
GGTTGAAGACGGCCTGCACCGGCCCGACGACCCCGACCTCTCCATAGAGGTGGGCCGTCTGCCCGAGGTAGCTGGAGCCCGTGAGGGTCTCTCCCGCGGGATCGACGAAGTCATCCGCTGCGAAGCGCACATAGCCGGACTTCACGTAGAACTCGCCAGGGGCCTTGACCCAGGGGCCGGCTTGGGCCGGCGAGGACAGGGTGGCGAGCAGCAGCGCGAGCAAGGTGCCTCCAGCGATCGCGGGAGCCACTCGATGCCGGGGGCCCGGTTCGGCTTCACCGACCGCGCGGCCGCGTCGGCGCGCGTGCATGCGGGAGCGGGATCCTTGCCTCGGGAGCCGCCCGCGAGCCGCGCCGACGCCTCGGCGCAGCAAGGAGGTAGGCCGGGCCTCCTGCGCCGCCGGTGTGTGGGGGGACTCACTCGGCAGCAGGGCGGGAGGTCCCGGCCTGGGTCGTGGGCGTCGCCCACTCAGCGATGATGCCCGCCCGGGGGCGGACCGTCACCCTATTTGCAGTACTCTTTGCCCTGGTGACCCTCGGAGGTGTCGGCGCGCTTCTCCTCCTCGAGGTTGCCGTAGGTCCAGCGGTCTTCCTTGATCTCTTCGATATCGAAGGTGCCCTTGACCAGCAGGCGGGAGCTCGTGAGCTCGCCCTGGAAGAGGATCTGGTAGTCGCCCTTCGCGCTGCCGCCCACGCTCAGGTCGGAGCCCTTGTCGAAGCGCACCCAGGAGGAGTGGACCTCCATCCAGCCGTCGAGGCCCGCGAGCTGCGAGTCCACCGGGCGCCACTTGTTGTCCTCGACCTTCTGCTCGAAGCAGAGGCCGTCGGCGCAATCGCAGACGCCGTCGGAGCAGACGCCGGTGTGGGCGCCGCCCAGCTCGAGCAGCTCGTGGGTCCAGTCGCTGCTGTAGGAGACGAGCGAGTCGAGCCGGTCGTTGTAGGCGTCCTGCATTTCGTCGGGCAGGTCGTCGAAGGCGGTGTCTCCATCGACCTCGCTCGAGGAGCGCTCACCTTCGGTGACCGCCACGAAGCCGGCGTCAGAGCCGACGAACTCGAAGCCGTAGTTTCCGGCGCCATCGACGTCGTAGTTTCCGTACGACGTGGGCACCGAGTAGAACTCCTCACCCATGAAGTTGGCGAAGCCGAAGCCCGCCGACCAGTCGGTGATCAGGTACCAGAAGGTGTTGTTGCCGGAGGAGTCGGACTGGTTCACCTGCAGCGCCGAGGCGTTCAGGTAGTAGATGCTGTTGCCGTCTTCATCGACCGACCACTGCTCGATCCAGTCAGCGCCATCGACCTTCTTGATCTCGGCACTCTCGCCGTTGGACGTGCACGTGGTGGGGTTGAAGTCGGTGGCGATGGCCACCAGGAAGCGGAACTCCTGGCCGTTGCCCATCTTCTGCATCATCGAGATCTGCAGGTCGTTCTCACCGTGGATGAGCGCCTCGGTGCGGGTGGGCTCGAGGGCGCCCTGCAGGGCGTACTGTCCGTCCTCGAAGAGGAAGGTGTAGAACTCGGCCTCTTGCACGCCGAGCTTGTCGTCGGATCCCTCGCACTCGGCGATGGTGGCGAGCGCGACCTCTTCGCACTCGCTGTCCCAGTCGCCGCTGTCGTCGCGGGCACACCAGCCGGAGGGGTCGCCGCCGACGAAGCGGGGGTCCTTGGCCTCGTCGAAGGTCTTGGGCCCGATGTAGGTCGGGTCCCACTCCTCCTCCTCTTCATCCCAGCCGCGCCCGGTGCACTCGATGATCGTGGCGTTGTCTTCGAGATCGGGGATGTTGCCCTCGTCTACGACCAGAGACGAGTTGGCCGACAGCCAGGTCCACCACTGTCCGTCCATCGCGACGTCCATCGGCTTGCAGCCCATGGTGAGCAGCGAGAGGGCGAGAAGCTTTTTCATGTCCGAACTCCAGACGCGAGGGCGCGAGAGAAGGTGGTATACGGCGCCAGCCTCGGAGGGTCAAGCCGTGCCGGCCTCAGGTCGCGGCCCCGCCGTCGCTCTGCGGCTTCCTGAGGCGGCCCGATCACGGGGTGGGCTCGGCGCGCGCGCGGGCCTCGACCACCGTGCGCCGCGCGGGGTAGCCGCCGAGGGCGTGGTACGCATGATTCTCCTCGCTGATTCGCACGTGCTCGACGGTCAAGTCGGCCACCACGGCGCCAGCGGGCATGACGAACGGGACCGAGAGCACCCGAGACTCGCCCGCGGCGAGGCGGTTGTCGGACACCCGGCGCGCGCGGGGCCACCACTCCCAGACCTGGCCGATCTGCCACGAGCCGATCGCCAGCGGTTCGCCCGCCACCCCACGGACCGTGGCGCGCACCTCGAGGGTGCGCTCGGGATCGCCGCTGGGCCGCATGTGGCCCGCGCGGGCGTTGGTGAGGGTGACCTGAGCGGTGGCGGGCTGGCCCGGGGCCGCCGGCTGGAGGGTCACGGTGGCGTCGAGGCCGGGCTGCCAGTCGGCGAACATCGCTGCCTCGGCGTCGCTCTGGCGATCCTTCGGGATGAGGCTGCCGGGCCACAGGTGGCGCCCCCCTTCGCGGGCGGGCGCGCCCGGCGCCACCGCGCGGGTCACCCGCGGCATGTGGCACTCGGGGCAGCTCTTGCCCGGAGCCGCGGCCGCCCACTCGGCGCCGGTGTTGAAGGTGCAGACCAGCGCGTCTTCGAGGCGAGCGACCGCCTGGTGGCAGCCCACGCAAGCCTGCTCGGTGCGCAGCGTGGGGTCGTAGACCGTGGGGTGCGGCGCTTGCACGCCCTCATGGGCGGCCGCGATCCCCTCGGGCCGCCAGTGACAGGACAGGCAGGTGACGCCCTCGTCACGAAGCGCTTCGTCGAAGGCGGGGTTTGGGGTTCGGGTGGGTGCTCGGACCGCGGCGGTCGCCTGGGTGAGCTCGCGTTGCTGGTTCGACAGGGGCGTGTGGCAGTTCAGGCACAGCCAGCCCACGTCGGGGTCTTTGTGGAGCTCCTTCTGGAACTGTGGATCGACCCACGCGTGCGCGTGGGTGGACGCCGCCCACTCGGCCTGGATCTCGGCGTGGCAGTCGCCGCAGCGCTCGGCGGAGAGGCCGGTGGTGCCGGCGATGGGGCCCGCCAACACGGGGGCCCGGGGCTGGGTCCAGGGCGGCGCCGCCGCCGCGAGGTCGGTCACC
>JBDQIL010000795.1:0-3149 GCA_040264415.1 Myxococcota bacterium | reverse complement strand
GGCCCAAGGGGGCTGTGGACCGGTGCGGGGGGCCCCCGGCCGGGGGCTCTGGCGGGGGGGCCGCCGTGGGGGTCGTCGATGTGCAGCACGCGGCGCATGTGGAAGACCCGGTCGTCGCCCCGCAGGTGGCACAGCGCGTCGATATAGGGCAGCCGCAGGCCCTTCACGGTGATGGTGCGTCGGTTGACCAGGCGGCCGTGGCCGTGGCGCGCCGTGTAGTCGATGGAGATGGGCTGGCCGTGCGCCGCGGCGATGGCGAGCTGCCGCTCCATGGCGCGGCGGCCCTTTCCGCCCTTCCGGAGCAACCGCCCCCGCTCGACCAGCCCGTCGGCGGAGGGGGCGGCGCCGTCTGGGGGCGTGAGGGCCCCGACCATGTGGGCGAAGACGTCGCGGGTGGTGCGGCAGTCGGCCAGCGCGCGGTGGGCGTTGGGCTGGCGGATCTCGAAGCGCTGGGCGAGCGCGGCCAGGCTGCACTTGTTCAGGCCGAACAGGTTGCGGGCCAGGTGCAGGGTGCAGATGACCGGGCCGTGCTCGGGCACCGGGACGCCGGCGCGGTGGCACTCGGACTGCAGAAAGCCCACGTCGAAGGCCGCGTTGTGCGCGAGCACCGCCGCCCCGTCGAGCAACTCGGCCAAGCGCGGGAGCACGTCCTCGAAGGGCGGCGCGTCGGTCAGCATGGCGTCGGAGATGCCGTGGATGGACAGGGCCAGCGCCGGCATGTCGCGGCCTGGGTGGACCAGCTCGGAGAGCTTGCGCGGACGGCTGCGGCCGGGCTCGACCCGCAGCACCGCGACCTCGCACACGCGGTCCCCCGACGCCGCCGACAGCCCCGTGGTATCGAAGGCGAGGAACGCGAGGGGGATCTGGTCGATCGGCCGAGCGCCCAGCGCGAGGGGCTGGGTGGGCGAGTCCACCTGCTCGGCCGCGCTCACTCTCCGTCGTCCAGCGGGTCTGGGGCGCGCCACCACGCGGGCGGACCCGGCGGCACCCACTCTCCGTCGGCGTCGGCGTCGATCCAGATGGGGTTGGTGACCGCGTAGGGATGAACCGGGAAGGTGCGCGGCACCGGCACGCCCTCACCGAGCAGCGTGTCGAAGGGCGCCCCGAGGCCCGACAGCGCGCCGCTCACCACGTCTTCGAGCTGGATGGGGGCGATCTCGACCGGCGTGAAGACCGGCGCGAGGTCGTCGTCGCCCAGCGCGACCACGACGTACCAGGCGTCGATGTCGGGCGTCACCTCGAGCTCGGCCGTCAAGTTGTAGGTGGCGTCGTCGAGCACGTCGTCGCCCGCCCACTCGTGGATGAGCGTGCCGTTCTCGTAGAGCTCGACCCGGTTGACGTCGAACCAGCCGGGGGTCTGCACCTCGACGTTGAGGGTGACGGGCTGGTCGGTGGAGAGCTCGCTGCCAGGACCGTTCTCGGGGGCGTTCGCCCAGAAGCGGATGAACGGCCCGGTGCTCGCGACCACGCGGCCCTCTTTGACGGCCTGGGCCACCGACTGCTCGTCGAGGAAGCCGGGGTCGTCGGTCTCGGCCTGCACGTAGTTTCGCGGGCAGCCGCTCTCGGTGCTGGTCTTGCCGTGGGTGTCGGAGTTGCCCAGCGCCGTGAAGCGGTAGCCCAGGTTGAGGGTGTGGAACCAGTCGTCGAGCACCCCCTCCCAGTCGGGCCCGATCGACATGTGATCGGCCGGCTCGGGGCAGTCGTCGGGGTCGGCGGTGGTCTCGAGGCAGGTCAGCCAGTCGGCGTGCGCGATGAGGGCGTCCTGCTCCTCCATCGTGCGGGCCATCAGGTCGTAGACCGCGAGGTCTCCCCCACTGGCGGCCAGCTCGGTCATCTCGTCCCACGTGGGGGTGCGAATCATCTCCTGCCGCTTGCCGTTGAGCACCTCGAGGGCGTCGAAGTCCGTGGTGAAGTTGCCGATCTTGAGCAGGTCGTTGTTGAGGCCCAGCAGCGACTGCTCGACGTAGAGGTCGCCGCCGCTGTTGAGCTGGTAGGGGTCCATGCCGAACTGGTCGAAGTAGCCGAGGATCCCATCGCGCGGGTGGCCCACGAAGACCACGGGGTCGCGGTCGTCGTTCGGTTGCCCCAGCTCGCGCAGCCCGTCGATCATCTCTTGCGGGGGGAGGCCGGTCCAGTCGAGGGCGCCGCCGCCGTCGCCGAGCTGGTCCATCACCAACGGGAAGCCGAGGAAGTGGCCCACCTCGATGGTGGTGACCTCGAGGCCCACGGTGCTGCTGATCCACTCCTCGACGCCCAGCGCCATGATCGCCGGCTTGTAGTCGGTGATCGAGTCGTGGTCGGTGCTCGCCATGAACTCGACGCCCTCGCTGGCCATCGTGCCCACCCGCGCCTCGAGCCCCACGCCGGAGTCGTGGGACCGGAAGCCGTGCACGTGGAAGTCGGCGCTGATCCAGCCGGTGGAGTCCACCGACCGAACGACCTGCAGGTCGAGATCGACCGCCTGGTTGGTGCCCACCCGGAAGGTGGGGCTCACGCCCAGGTCGTACTCGAGGCCGCGGCTCGCCACGGCGTAGTACTCGCCGGGTGGCACCACCACGGCGCCGTGCCCCTCGAGCGCGAAGGTGACGTGCGCGGGGGCGTCTGCGATGAAGCCGTCGCCCAGCACGGGGTCGCGGGGGCTGTCGCCCACCGCGAAGAGCGTGACCTTGGCCGGCACGCGGACGCCCTCGGCGTCCCACACCTCGAAGCGGACCTCGCCGGGGCGCGGGGCCTCGAGCACCAGATCGACGCGCTTGCCCTCGTTCACGGTGACCCGCACTGGCGCGCTGTCGGGGCGGCCGAGGCCGTGCACCTTGAGGTCCCAGGTGCCGGGGGGGAGCGAGCCGCCGAAGGAGCCGTCGATCTGGGTGTCGTCGCCCACGTCGGTGGTCCATTCGAGGTACGGCGCCGGGTTGGCCTCGCCCGAGTCGGGATCGACCGCGAAGGCGAACACGCGCACGCCCGACAGCGCGGCGCCGGTGGACGACTCGGCCACGCGGCCGAAGACCTGCCCGACCGGGTCGCCCCGGACGCTCATGAGCGCGTCGAAGACGCTGCCCACGTCCCCGCGCCCGATGGCCAGGTAGCGGTCGTAGGAGAAGGCCGAGGCGGCGGGGAAGCGGCTGCTGTCGCCCGTCTCGTTCTCGACG
>JBDQIL010000794.1:0-3162 GCA_040264415.1 Myxococcota bacterium | reverse complement strand
CCCCACCAGCGGGGCGCGCGGGTCGGCGTCGAGATCGAGGATCGGGTGGACCAAGTGGATGCCCACGAGGGTGACCCCGACTGCGTTCATGCCCGCGCCCGCCGTGGCCAGTCGGGCCAGTCGCCCGCCCGCCCCAAGCAACGCGGTGGCGCCCACGGCCATCGCCGCGGTGGCGACCGCTGGCTCGCCGAGGTGTCCGACGGCGGCCACCAGCAGGGGCGCAGACAGCCACCACCCGACGCGGGCGTCGGGTCCGGCCCGGTGAGACCGCAGGCCCCAGAGCACGACGGCGAGCAGCACCAACGGTCCGGCCACCAGCGCGGCCTCGAAGGCGGCCTCGGGGATGGCCTGCCCGCCCCCGAGCAGGTCGCGGGAGGCGCGCGCGCTCGCCCCAGGGGCCAGCCCGAGCCAGGCGGCCAGGGCCCCGCCAGCGGTGGCGAGGGGCACCAAGGCCGCCCGCCGTCGAGCGACCGCGGGGTTCGCGAGGATCGCCAGCAGCGGAACGAAGAGGCCGACCCCATGGCTCAGGCTGGCCAGGACCCAGCCCAGGGCCAGCGCCGCGGGCCGGTCGCGCGCCGCGCCCACCCAGGCCAGCAGGAGGCCAGCGGTGAGCCCGGCGGTGGGGCCCGCCATCAGCCCCAACAGGGCCAGCCCCGGGAGCGCGCCCACCACGACCGCGGCGACCAGAGAGCGGGTGGCCACAGCGGCCACGGCCACGGCGACCACGCCCAGCGCCGCCGGCGCCAGCCGCGCGGCCAGCGCCGTGCGGCCGAGGAGCGCCTCGCCCAGCGCGATGCCTGCGGCGTCGAGCGGATGGGCGAGCGGAGCGTCGCGGGCGGCCGCCCACACCAGCGCCTCGGGGCCCGACAGCTCGACGGCCCCGGCCACAGCCAGCCGCAGCCCGAACAGGGCCACCAGCAGCAAGACGAGGGGGGTGGGGCGCATGCGGGGGCCGTAGCGCGGCGCGCTCAGGCGCGGGCCGCGCGCACCAGCCCGGCCCCGGCCGCGAGCGCCCACAGGGCGGCCACCGCCGCCAACCCGTACGCGAGGTCGGGCTGCTGATGGGCGAGCAGGCGCCAGGCGTCGAAGCCAGCCGGGTTCTCTGCGGTGAGGAGCGCCAGCAGGCCGGTCAGGCCCGCGGC
Source organism: Myxococcota bacterium (assembly GCA_040264415.1). GTDB lineage: Bacteria > Myxococcota_A > UBA796 > UBA796 > UBA2385 > M30B51. The sequence goes on along the minus strand of JBDQIL010000794.1, from coordinate 2,020 downwards.
CGGCACGAGGGTGACCGCGGCCGCGAGGCGGGGTCGGCCGCCCGTGCGGCGCCGCGCGACCAGCATGGCCCCCATGGCGCCCACCGCGCCCGCGAGCAGGCCGGCTCCCACCGCGCGAGAGCGGCCGGCGTTTCCGTCAGGGGCGGGGGGGGCTTGGCCGAGCACCCAGCGAGCCGCCTGCTCGCCGGGCCGCGGGACCGTCAGGCTGGGCCACACACCGCCGGTGTCAGAGAGCACCACCATGGCCATCTCTTCGCGGGGGACGAGCACGAGGTCGATGCTCGAGGTGGGGCCGTCGCCGGTGTAGGCGAGGCCCGGCACCCCGCCGAGGTCGAGCGGCGTCCACCCCAGATGGGAGGCGCCGCCGTCGTGGTCGAGGACGGACTTCGACAGGGCAGAGCGGCCCGCCAGCAGGTGCTGCGCGAGGCGGCCCAGGTCGCGGGCCGTCGAGGCCAGCCCCAAGGCGGGGGTCGCCGGAGCCGCCGCCACCGGGGCCGCCAACGGCGCGCCCAGCAGAACGCGGTGGGTCGGCGCCAGCGGCGGCGTGGCCAGCCCGGTGCTGCGCAGAGCCAGGGGGCGCAGCAGCGCCGCGTCGAGGGCCTCGGGGAAGGGGCGCCCCAGCGCGGCCGCCAGCACGCGCCCCGCCAGCAGATCGTGGACCGCGCTGGGCCGGTGGGCGTCGCCGCCGGGGGTCCCGCGCGGGATGCGCTCGAGGGCCAGCGATGTGAGGGCCTCGAGGCTGTCGGGCGCGGCGATGTGCAGCCGGTCGCCGGCCCGGGGCGGCAGGCCGGTCGTGTCGTCGAGCAGGTGGGCGACCGTCACCCCTGGCAGGTCGACGTCGGGCAGGTGCTGGACCACCGGGTCGGAGAGCTGAAGCGCGCCCTCGTGGGCCGCCCGCACCACCGCGAGGCGCGTGAGCAGCCCCGAGCCCGAGCCCAGCGGCACCCGCGCGTCGGCGCGCAGCTCGCCCGCGCTGCCGGTCCAGATGGGCCCGTCGGCCGGGGCCATCGCCAGGGCGTAGCTTGCCACCCCCTCGGTGGAGCGCCGCGCGTCGAGCGCGTGCTGGGCCGCCGACACGCCCGCGGGCGCGGCCCGGGCTGCGCCGGGCGTCGCGGCCAGGGTGGCGAGCGCGGCGGCGGCGGCGGCGAGGGTCGCCCGAGCCCGGTTACCCATCGCCTCAGCCCGCCGTGGGGGCTGTCCGCCGCAGGCGGCCCCCCATGATCGTCAGGAACCAGCGCATCACGAAGCGGGGCATCCCTCGACCGGCGTTGTTGAGCAGCCAGTGGAGCGGCCCCGGGAAGGTGATGGCCCGTCGGCGGTCGAAGCCCTGCAGGCCGTACCGGGCGCAGGCCTCCGCCGAGATCTGGATGAAGCCGGGGACCTCCTGGTCGATCGGCGCGTCGGCGACGGCCTCGAACTCGGTGCGAACCGGCCCCGGGCAGAGCTGGTTGATCACCACCCCGGTCCCGGCCAGCTCTGCCCGCAGGCTGTCGGTGAAGGCGGTGACGTAGTGCTTGGTGCCCACGTAGGCCGCGAGGCCGGGCATCCAGTTCAGGCCGAAGCCGCTGCTCACGTTCAGCACGCCGCCGCGCCTCCGCGCGACCATGCCGGGCAGCAGCCCGCGGGTGAGCCGCGTCAGGCCGACGCAGTTGACCATCAACATCGTCTCGGTCTTGTCGACGTCGCGCGTCTCGAAGAGGCCGACGTCGCCCAGGCCGGCGTTGTTGATCAGCACATCGACGCCGCCGTGGTCGGCCAGCAAGCCGTCGACGAGCGCTTGAACGGCGGCCGGATCGCCGAGGTCGCAGGCGCGCACCTCGACGGCGGCGGGCTGGTCGGCGAGGGCCTGGGCCAGCGCCTGCAGGCGCTCCTCGCGCCGGGCCACCAGCACCAGGGTGCGGGCTCGGGGCGCGATCTGGCGCGCCATGGCCTCGCCGATGCCGGCCGACGCGCCGGTGACGACCACCAGGCCGCCGTCGATGGGGGAGGTCATGTCGCTCCTGTCGGGGGGGGCTCATTG
>JBDQIL010000793.1:0-3165 GCA_040264415.1 Myxococcota bacterium | reverse complement strand
CGAAGAGCTCGTCCGGCGCTTCCAGGACGGCGACAGCCAGGCCTACTCCGAGCTGGTGCTGCGCTACCAAGACCGCATCTTCACGCTCTGTCTGCGGTGGATGCGAAACCGGCAGGTGGCCGAAGAGGTCGCCCAAGACGTCTTTCTCGCTGCCTATCGGGCGGTGGGGCGCTTCCGGGGCGACGCGAAGTTCAGCACGTGGTTGTTCCGGGTGGCGGTCAACCACTGCAAGAACCGCAAGCTGTATCGGTCGCGCCGAAAGACCGAGAAGCACGAGCCACTCGATGGTCTCCCCCGAGACGACGGGCCGGCGCGGCAGCTCGCTCACGATGGGCCGGGAACCGATCGGGCGGTTCACCGGTCTGAAGCAGAGCGCATGCTGCAGGAGGCGCTCGACGAGATGGACGAGGGGCATCGCACCATCCTGGTCCTTCGAGACATCCAGGGCCTCGCCTACGAGGAGATCTCCGAAATTCTCGACCTGCCGCGGGGTACCGTGAAGAGCAGGCTGCACCGGGCGCGCGCGCAGCTCGCCCGAACCGTCGCTCGCCACGCCGGCCGCGACGACATCTTTGAGTAGGCGTATGGACAGCTTCTTCGCCAGAAATCGACTCTCTGCCTACCTCGACGGCGCCCTGAGCGACGCCGAAGCGGCAGAGCTGTCCGACGCGATCGAGCGCGACCCGACGCTGCGGGCCGAGTACGCCGCCATGCAGAACGCCATCGAGTTGCTGCGGCGCGAGGGACCGACCCAGGCGCCCGCGGGCTTCCACGCCCGCGTGATGGAGGCGGTCGCCGACGAGCCCGGCACGGGCGGCGTGGTGGTGAGCCTGCGCCGCTGGTGGAACCGGGTCCCAGTCGAGGCCGTGGCCTTGGCGGCCGCCGCCGCGGTGGTGGTGCTCGTCATCCAGGGCAAGCCCGGAGGCGACGCGCTGACCGCCGCCACCGACGCCGTCGACCCATTGAGCCGGCGCTCGGCCGGCACGCCCGGTGACACCCCGCCCCCGCTGGTCGCTGACGCCAAGTCCGAAGGCGAGGCCGAGGAGCGGCAGAGCCCGGGCGCCGCGCCCCCCGCCGAGCCGGCGCCTGTCGCCACGGCGAAGAGCCCTGACGCCAACGACGCTGTGGCCGACGCCCAGCAAGCCGCGTCGGCGCCCGACAGAGACAAGAAGACGCGCGGCTCCGCGGGCGCCGACGCCTCGGTCGCGCCCTACGTGGCAGACTGGGAGCAGGGCAGCGGCGAGATGGCGACCCCCATCGGCTACCGGCTCTCCGTCTCCAGCGCCGAGGTGCTCTTCAACCTGAGCGGGATCGCGCGGCAGGCCAACGGCGCGGTGCGCGACAGCGCGGGGCGCGTGCTGCAGCCTCGCATGCTGTCGAGCAGCGACGACTACGCCCAGCCCATGCTCGTGGTCCCTCGCGAGCAGACCGAGGCGGTGCGGGGCCACCTGCAGGCCATGGGCGGCGAGCCCATCCCCACGCCATCGGCCACGTCGCTCTACCCGGCCGACTTCGGCGTGTTCGTGGTCGAGGTTCGCTACCGGCCCTGAGGGGCGGGTGTCCAACGCCTGTCGATCCTTCGGCGGGGGCTTCGACAGCTCGCGCGCAAGCACCTGAGATCGCTGCGGCACGTGCCATGCACCGTGGGCTGTTGGGAGGCCCCGATGTGCCCACACGACCGCTACACGACCCACGGCCCACAAGACCTGGGCGACCCCGAGCTGCTCGCCCTGGTGTTGGGGAGAGCCGGCCCGCCCGATCCATCGGCGAGCGACATCGCCGCCGTCCTCCTCAGCCGCTTCGGCGGACTGCGGGGCCTGCTGCAGGCGCCCGTCGCCGCCCTCTCCGGGGTTCGGGGGGTGGGACCGGCCCGCGCCGTTCGGCTGCACGCCGCCCTCCAGGCGGGCCACAGAGCGGCCTGCGCGGCCCGGGCCACATCTGGGGTGGTCATCCACTCGCCTGGGGCCGCAGCGGCGCTCCTGCACCCCGTCCTGGCCCCGCTCGACGCCGAAGAGCTGCACGCCCTCTTGCTCGACCGACGGCGGCGCCTCCTGACGCACCTGCGCCTCACCCGCGGCTCTGACCGCTTCACCATCGTCGACCCCCGGCAGGTCTTCCGGCCAGCGGTTCAGGCGGGGGCCGCAGCGGTGGTGGTCGCGCACAACCACCCCTCGGGCGACCCGGCCCCCTCCCCCGAAGACCGGCAGGTCACGCGGCGGCTCTCCGATGCCGGGCGCCTGCTCGGGATCCCACTGCTCGACCACATCATCGTGGCCTCCAACGGCTGGACATCGCTGGCCGAAGAGGGCGACGTGCCGGTGGGGGACGGCGCGCTCCGAACCTGGGTGCGGTGCGCCGGCTGACCTGCAGCGCGCGCTCAGCGCCGGGGGATCTTCATCGCCTTGGCGAAGGTCCGTACGCGCGCGGGCTCGCCAATCACGATCAGCACGTCGCCGTCGTAGACCTGGGTCTCGGCGCTCGGGGTGACCTCCATGCGGCCGTCTCCGCGGCGAATCGCCACCACCAGCACGCGCTGCTCGCGGGCGATGGCCATGTCAGCGAGGCTGTGGTTGCACCACCGGCAGTCTTTGGTGAGCACCACCTCGTCCATCAGCAAGTCGTCGTGCTCGGCGAGGGTCGCGAGATCGAGAAAGTTGCTGGTGTGGGGCCGCGTGAGGCCGTGGGCGATGCGCCAGCCGCCCATGATGTGGGGCGAGACCACGGCGGTGGCGCCCGCTCGGCGCGCCTTCACGGCGCTCTCGTCGCTCTCGACGCGGGTGAGCACGGGGATGTGCGGGTTGAGCTGCCGCGCCGAGAGCGTGATGAAGATGGCCTCGGCCACCGGCGCCGCGGTCACCGCGACCCCCGCGGCGTGCTCGATGCGGGCCTCCCGAAGGGACCGATCGTCGGCGCCGTCGCCGTACACCACCGCGGCGGTGCCGCTGCGCTCGAGGGCGTCGAGCAGGTCGCTCTCTCGCTCGATGACGCACAGGGTCTGGCCGGTGTCGAGCAGCTCCTTCGCCACCACCTGCCCCAGACGACCGTAGCCAATGACGATGTAGTGTCCTGAGAGCGAGCGCGTCATTCTGCGCCTCCGTCGCTGCCGCATCATGTCGATCAGGTTCTGCTCGAAGAAGACGCGGGTGGCCTGGGTCATCGTGTAGG
>JBDQIL010000792.1:0-3167 GCA_040264415.1 Myxococcota bacterium | reverse complement strand
GGGCGTGACCGCCTCGGCGGCCTCGTCGGGGGCGGCCAGGGGCGGCGTGCGCCCGCTCACCCGATACCAGACCTTGGCCACGACCGGCGTGAGCACCAGCACGATGGCGATGCGTGCCGGCTTGGTGAGCTGCGTGAGGCCGTACGCGATGCCCCACTTGCCCGCCGAGCCCACCGACGCGGCCCGGGCGGGGTCCATGCCCAGCTTGCCGAGCAGCTCACCCGGCTCCATGCCCGACTCGATGGCGAAGCCGAAGCCCCCGATCGTGAGACCGAAGACGCTGAACCACGTGACGAGCGCGATCGTGCCGTACTCCTCCAGGGCGTCCTTCCAGCGCGCTTTGAGGCGCTGGAACCAGCTCTGCTTCGCCATGGAGACCTCCGGGGACCCGCGGGCATAACCCCCCGCCCCCGACGCAGCGCGCCCCGCCTGGCACGGGGCCGGGCGGGGCGCGGGGGCGAGCCTGGAGAGGCGCTCAGCGTTCGGCCTCGATCGAGCCGTTCACGTCGACGCCGCTCTTCGTGAAGCTGTAGCTGCCGCGCAAGGTGTTGGTGGTGACGTTGCCCATCACCGGCGTGCTGTAGCCATCGAGGGTGCCCGTGACCTGGCCTGAGCTGTCCACCGATCCGCCGAAGGTGACCGTGATGACCCCCAGGCTGGAGAAGTAGCCGGTCATCTCGCACTTCGCGCGCGCGTCGAGGATGCTGCCGGACCTCACCTCGATGCAGGCGCCGTCGATGGAGCTCGACGTGCAGTCGCCGGTGGTGGCCGCCCAGGTGCCCGAGCAGGTGTCGGTGTTGGTGCCGTCGGTGGCGGTCATGTCGACGTCGCCTCGGTAGATGCCGTCGAAGCTGCCCGAGCCGCCGCCCGAGCCGCCGCCCGTACCGGCGCCGCCAGGGCCGCCGCCATCCGCGCCGTCGCCGCCGCCCTCGCCGCCGCCTTCGCCCTCGCCGCCGGGATCGCCGCCGGGGTCGCCGCCGGGGTCGCCACCTTCGCCTTCGCCGCCGGGATCGCCGCCGGGATCGCCGCCTTCGCCTTCGCCGCCGGGGTCGCCGCCGGGATCGCCGCCTTCGCCGCCGCCATCCGCGCCATCCGCGCCATCACCCCCGTCGGTCACGGTGCCATCGGTGCCATCACCGCCGGTGCCCCCACCGTCGGCGCAGTCGGGCGAGCCCGCGCAGCCGGGATCATCGCAGTCGAAGGCCGCGTCACCGTCATTGTCGGCGCGGTCGGTGCAGTCTCCGGGGTTGGTTCCTTCTTCAGCGGCGTCTTTGTCACCGCAAGCAACGGCGACCAGCAAGAGCGTCGCCAGCAACGGCAGCCGGGAAAGGGTCGTGAGCGTCATCGGTCCTCCACTGGGCGCAGGGGCGCCCGGTCATGCACCGCCATGGTAGCAGGCGCATCCCGGGGCGGGAAGCGGCAGACGCGCAAGGAGCCGAACCAGGCCGAGAGACCGCGCCTACTCCATGCCCTCTTCAATGTGGAACTCGACGCGCCGGTTGTTGGCCCGACCGGCCGCGGTGCGGTTGGTGTCGAGCGGCAGGGTCTCGCCGAGGCCGCGGCTCTTGAGGCGGCTGGCGGCGACGCCCTGGTTGCGGAGGTAGTTGAACACCGACGCGGCGCGCTCCTCGGAGAGCTTCATGTTGAAGCTGTCGGAGCCCTGGCTGTCGGTGTGGCCCTCCACCCGGATCTTGATCGCTGGGTAGTCGCGCATGACCTGGGCCACCGAGTCGAGGATCGGGAAGCTCGACGTGAGGATCGTGGCCTTGCCCAGCTCGAAGTTGATCTTCTGATCGATCTCGATCCGCTCCTTGGTCACGCGCACGTTCTGCGGCTTGACGTCGGGGCAGCCGTCTTCGTCGAGGTACTCGTTGATGTTCTCGGGCTGATCGGGGCAGGCGTCCATCGAGTCGAGCACGCCGTCGCCGTCTTGGTCGATGACGCCCTCGGGGCAGCCGTCGTCGTCTTGGTAGCCGTTGATGTCTTCGGCGTCGTTCGGGCACTTGTCGGCGAAGTCGAGGATGGTGTCCTGATCGTTGTCGGGATCGGGGCAGCCGTCTTCGTCTTCGAAGCCGTCGATGTCTTCGGGCTGATCGATGCAGCGATCGTCGGCGTCCATGATGCCGTCGGCGTCTTTGTCGTAGTCGGGACAGCCGTCGTCGTCTTGGTAGCCGTTCATCGTCTCGGCCTGATCCGGGCACCGGTCGAGGTGGTCCCAGATCGTGTCGCCGTCGCGATCTTTCGGGCGACAGGCCTCGGCCTTCTCGAGCGCGATGGCGATCTGCTCGAGGGCGAGGTCGAGGTGCTCTTCGGCGCGACGGGGGTCGCCCTGCCGAAATTCGAGCTCGGCGAACTGGTTGTGCGACCGAGCCATGGCGAGCTCGCGCGGGGCGCAGCGCTCGGCCCAGTCATCGACCTGGGCGGCCTGCAGATCGGCGGCCAAGGCCGCGTGGTACTGAACGAGCGGGCCGGTCTTCTTGCAGGCAGAGACGCACGCGACCGCGGCGATCAGGGCGGCGGAGAGGCGGCTCACTGGTCGCCCCACGGCTGAGCGGGGTCGGTCACGGTGCCCTCGGGCCAGGCGTCGTTATCGGGATCGTCGGGCGCGTCGGGGGCGTCGGGGGCGACCGTGGTGGCCTCGGGCAGCATGGCCTCGGGGGGCTGCTGCTCCGGGCGCGGGGCCGTGCGCGCCTGCTCGGCGGCGCGGTTGGCGGCCTCGAGGGCCTGCCGCGACAGGGTCTCGGACGGTCCGAAGTCGGAGGCGGCCCACTCTTCGCGGGCCTTCAGCACCAGCTGCTCGGCCAGGGTCCAGGCGTAGGGGGCCTGCTCGGGGGCCTGCGCCTCGCGGGCGAGTTGGACGGCCTGCTCAGCCTGGGCGAGATGCACCGTGCTCTTGATGGCCGTACAGCCGCTGGACATCCCAGCGAGCAGCAGGAGGACCGTGCGGGACACCTGGCGAGCCATGGGCGAATTCCGGCGGCGAGGGGGAGGGGGCGCGACCCCATAAGCGGGCAGTGGCCGGTCCGACAAGGGGCCGTCCGCTTGCGGTTGTACCATCATCGGGGGGACGACGTCTGCGCCGAGGCTCCGCGACCCGGACGGCCCGAGAGCCACGGGGCCGCGGCCCCCACCGGGCCGCGCTCGCCTCACCGTGGCGGGGCGCCGCC
>JBDQIL010000791.1:0-3167 GCA_040264415.1 Myxococcota bacterium | reverse complement strand
TCGCGGAAGAGGCGCGGCTCACCGACAGCCTCGCTCGGCTTCAGGCGGCGGCCACCGGCGCGACTGGGCGGTCGGCCGAGCTGCTCGACGCGGCCCGCGACCAAGCCGTGGCGGCGCTGGCGCGTCTGCATGACCTCGCCGGCGAGGCCCACGCCCGCCTGGTGGTGGCGGCCGAGCTCCCGGGCGGCGCCTCCGAGGTGTTGGCCGACCTGCGCGCCCACGTCGATGCGCTCGACGAGGTGGGCGCCTGAGGCCCGCGGCGGCCGGGCCGATCTGCCGGCGCGGCGCGCGGTCTACCCGCGCAGGGCCTCGGCGAGGTGTCCCGCCAGCGCGCGGTAGTGCTCGGCGCCGCGGCTGTCGGGGGCGTAGGCGAAGATGTCCTGGCCGGCGTGCTGGGCCTTCGACAGGGCGCTGTTGATGCCGATGCGCACGGGCAGCAGGGCGTCGCCGTAGGTCTGCTCGATCTCGGCGACCATCGCCTCGTTCAGGGTGGTGTTGCGCCCGTCCACCCGGGTCATCAGCACGCCCAGCACGCCGATGTCGGGGTTCAGCCGGCCGCCGATCTGCTGGATGGCCTGCACCAGCGCGTGCACCCCGGTGAGCGCCAGCGGCGACGGATCGCACGGGATGAGCACGGCGTCGGCCGCGACCAGCCCGTTCAGCGCCAGGTTGCCCAGGTTGGGGGGGCAGTCGACCACCACCACGTCGTACCAGGTGCGCGTGACGTCGAGGGCGTCGCGCAGCACGAACTCCTTGCCGATGCGGGTGCCCAGCAGGTTCTCGGTGGCGATGAGGTTGCGGTCGATGGGGGTGACGTCGAGCCCGTCGATGCCCGTGCCGGTGACCACGTCCATGACCTCCTGGCCGGCCGCCGGCCCTTCGCCGGTCAGCACGTCGGACAGCGCGCCGCCGCCGGCCTGCACCTGCGCCGACAGCGCGGTCGCCACGTGGCCCTGCGGGTCGAGGTCGATGAGCAGCACCTTGAGGTCGTGGAAGCGGGCCAGCGCCGCGGCGAGGTTGACGCTCGTGGTGGTCTTGCCCACCCCGCCCTTCTGCGCGGCCACGGCGATGACCGTGGCGGAGCGCTGCCCGCGGGCGCGCGGCGGGCGCTGCGGGGTCTGGGTGGGGGTGCCGACGATGCGGCGGAGGCCGGACTTCAAGAGGCTGCGCATGGGGGCTCCGAGGCGATCCAGAAGGATTGACATGTCAAGTCTAACACGAGAATCCACCTGCGAGGGTCCGGTCATCGACGGCGATAGGATGGCCGCATGGCCGATCTCCCCTCCCCTCGGACGCTGACCCGTCGCCTGGCCCTGCCCGGCGGGGTGCTGCTCGGCGCCCTGGTCGCCGGGATCTGCCGCAACCAGCTCGGCCTCGATCCGGCCGCCTGCTGGACCGCGGGGCTGACCGCGTGGTGCGCGGTGTGGTGGGTGCTCGAGCCGGTCCCGGTGCCGGTGACGTCCATTGTCCCCTTCGTGGCGCTGCCCCTGGCCGGCGTGCTCGACCACCGCGCCGTGGCCACCGCCTACGGCCACACCCTCATCCTGCTGCTCCTGGGCGGCTTCATCCTCTCGGCCGCGATGGAGCGGGCCGGGGCCCACCGCCGCCTCGCGGTGTCGATGGTGCGGCTGGCGGGCGGCACGGGCCCGCGTCGGGTGGTGGGCGGCTTCATGGTGGCCACCGCCCTGTGCAGCATGTGGATCTCCAACACGGCGACCACGCTCATGATGCTGCCCGTGGCCCTCGCGGTGCTCGAGCACGAGCGGGCGCGCGGGGGCGACGCGCTGCGCGTGCCGCTGTTGCTGGGCATCGCCTGGTCGGCGAGCATCGGCGGGCTGGGCACGCCGGTGGGCACGCCGCCCAACGTCATCTTCCTGGGCGTCTACCGCGAGGTCACGGGGCGCGGCGTCGGCTTCGCCGAGTGGATGGCGGTGGGCCTGCCCGCCACCCTGCTGCTGCTCCCGGTGGCCTGGCTGCTGCTCACCCGACGGCTCACCTCGACCGGGCGCCTGGTGCTGCCCGAGGTGGGCCCGTGGACGCCGCCCGAGCGCCGGGTGCTGGTGGTCTTCGCGGTGACCGCGCTGCTCTGGATCACCCGCACCGCGCCCTTCGGTGGCTGGAGCGGCGCCCTGGGCCTGCCGGGCGTGGGCGACAGCACCGTCGCGTTGGCGGCGGTGGTGGCGATGTTCGTGCTGCCGTCGGGTCGCGGCGGCGGCGACCGCCTGCTCGACTGGCGCAGCGCCGAGCGCATCCCCTGGGGCCTGCTGCTGCTCTTCGGCGGCGGCATCGCCATCGCGCGGGCCTTCGAGGCCAGCGGCCTCGCGGCCACCCTCGGGGCGTGGATCGCCGACGACGTGGGCGTGGCGCGCTGGCCGCTGTTGGCGGCGACGGCGGTCATCTGTGTGGTGGTGACCTTCCTCACCGAGGTCACCTCGAACACGGCGACGACGACCCTGCTCATGCCGGTGCTCGCCGCCGCCGGGCTCGCTGCCGGCATCGACCCGGCTCAGCTCATGATCCCGGCGGCGCTGTCGGCGAGCTGTGCCTTCATGCTCCCCGTGGCCACCGCGCCCAACGCCATCGTCTTCGGCAGCGGCGGCCTCACCACGGCGCAGATGGCCCGCGCGGGGCTGGCGATGAACCTCGTGGGGGCCGTGGTGATCGCGGTGCTGTGCGCGGTCGCGCTGTGAGTCCGCCTGTTCGGACGCCGCTCGCTACGGCTGCCCGCCGCGCACCTCGGCCAAGAAGCCCTTGCGCGCCCACAGGTTCAAGAAGCGGCCCTCGATCGGCACGCTGACCGGGTTGTACCGGTCGGCGAGGTCGGGCGGGAAGCCCGGCTCGATCGGCTGCTGCACCGGCTGCCGCGCGAACAGGCGGTCTTCGGGCAGGTACAAGGCGGGGTCTCGGCTGAAGACGTAGTCTGGGTCAGACTTCTCGTGGCCCGCGAGCCCCGTACCGAAGGCCGCCGACTCGGTGCGAGCGATGTGGTGGTCGGCCAGCCCCCACATGTCGATGGTCGGCAGCCCCGCGTAGAAGGGCACCGCGCCAGCCGAGTGGATGGCGATCAGCGTGTCGGGGGGGAGGTTCTCGGCCAGGAAGAGGCCGACGGTCCGCCGCGCCTCGAGGTTGGCGTGCCGGACGTCGGCCCAGGCGCGCGCGCCCTGCTG
>JBDQIL010000790.1:0-3169 GCA_040264415.1 Myxococcota bacterium | reverse complement strand
CTTCCGCGGGTGGCGCGGCATCAGCCGGCGGCGCGGCTTCCGCGGGTGGCGCGGCATCAGCCGGCGGCGCGGCTTCCGCGGGTGGGGCGGCATCAGCCGGCGGCGCGGCTTCCGCGGGTGGCGCGGCATCAGCCGGCGGCGCCTCCGCCGAGGGTGCGGCCGAAGGCGGGGACGCGGCATCAGCCGACGGCGCGGCATCAGCCGGCGGCGCGGCATCAGCCGGCGGCGCCTCCGCCGAGGGTGCGGCCGAAGGCGGGGACGCGGGGGGCTGCGGCTCGGCCGACGACTCGACCGACGTGGCGGCCTCCCCCACGGCGCCACCGTCGGGCGCCGGCTGGGCGACCGCGACCGCGGCGGCGATCAAGAGCAGGAGCAGGAGCAGGAGCCTCATGTCCACCCCTCCCGCGCCAGGGCGGTTCGCAGGGGCCCGACCAGGTGCTCGGGGACCACCCAGCGCTCACCGTCGGGCGCCAGCAGGCCCCAGGCCGCGAGCGCGCCCAGGCGCCCGCGGGTGGCGACCAGCGGCTGGCCCAGCACGGTGATCAGGTCGGCGGGGTCGAGGTGACCCTGGCGAAGCGCGTGGCGCAGCAGCGAGAGCGCATCGACCGGCAGCGCGCGCAGCGCGTCGGAGGGCAGCCGCTGCACGGGCCCCAGCTCGACCCGACCAGCGGCGTCGTCCACCGACCGAACGGCGGCCATCCACAGCAGCAGCGCGTCGGCGAGGCGACCCTCGGCCCGCTCGTGCAGGTGTGCGAACCACGCAGCGCGCTGCCGAGCGGCGCGGTCTCCCTCCCGCCCGAGCAGCGACAGGTCGCGCAGGCCCCGCAGGTCGTCGAGGGAGAAGGCCACGTCGTAGCCGCTCATGGTGTGCCGTCCGAGCATGGCGCGGGTGAGCTCGGCCACCGACAGGTGCGTGGGACGCAGCACCGTTCCCACCGCAGCCCCCAGGCTGCTGCCCGTGGCCGCCGCCGCCCAGGTCTCCGGCGTGGCCGTCAAGAGCCACGGGCGGCGCTGGGCGTCGGCCGTCATGCCCGCCACCAGGGCGTCGAGCGAGGCGAAGCCTCCTGGCGTGAGGCTGAATCGATCGCCCAGGTCATCGATGAGGGTGAGGCCGGCCGCCGCGGCCTTCGGCACCGTCTCGCCAGCCAGTCGCGCGACGGGCAGGCCGGCGGCGCGCGAGATGGCCTCGACGAGCAGCGCCCGCAGCGCTGCGTCGTCGCTGACCAGCGCGACCGCCCGCAGCCCCACCGGCGCCTCGAGGGCCGCCTGAGCCGCGGCGAGGTCGGGGTCGCGCGCGGGCTCGAGGTCGAAGCTCGCCACCACCTGGTCGGTGAACAGGCGGCGGTAGACCACGGGCAGCGGGTCGATGGGCGTGGGCGCGGCGAGCTGGGCGGCGGTGGGCGCCTGCAGCGCCGGCGGCCGCCACCACCGAGCGAGCTGGTCGAGGGCGTCGCGACCGAGCACCTGCCGCGCCAGCGCCGCGGACTGCACCCGCAGGAGCCCCGACGGTCCCGCGAGGCGATCGGCCTGCCGGGCGAGCTGGCGGCGAACCACGACCTCGGTGAGCACCAGGCGCCGCAGCCGCCCGGCGTCGCCGGCGGCCAGGTCGCGGCGCAGATCGGTGAGTCGGCCCACCACCGCCGCGGTCACGCCCTCGCCCACCGTCTCGGGGAGGGTCGCCAGGTCGTCGGCGACCCGCTGCAGCCGCTGACGGCTGCGGCCCACGCTGCCCTGCAGCATCTCGGCCGCCAGCGACCGCGCCGGCGCGCTGGCCGGCGCGTCGGCGAAGACCTCGAGCTCGGCCACGGCGAGGTCGACGTTGAAGGTGAGCACCCGGCGCAGCTCATCGACCGCGGTCTGCCCGCGGGCGACCTGCAGGGCGGCCGATCGGGTGACCGCAACGAGGTCGGCTCCGACGCGGGCCTCGACGAAGGCGCCCACCGTCTCGCGCAGCGGCAGCTCGACCACACCCGGGGCCCGGGGCAGCGCCCAGTCGCCGGCCTCGAGGGCCCCAGCCGGCACCTTCACCCGATCCGACAGCCGGTCGATCGCCGGAGAGAGCTCGTCTTGCACGCCATCGACCCCGGCCCGCTCGAGGCCGGTCACCAGCCGCCCGAGCAGCCGCTCGGCCTCGAGCGCGACCCGCTCGGCCTCGCTGCTTCGGGCCCGCAGCCCCTCTGCCAGCTCGGCACCCGAGCCCTCGGTCTCGAGCAGAGCCTCGACCTCGCGCAGCGCCGCGCCCGCGGCCTGATCGAGCCGCTGCAACGGCTTGTGGGCGAGGTCTTCGATCTGGCGCTCGAGGGCCGCCACGCGACCATGGGCGACCGCCGCGGCGGTCACGCTCAACCCCGCGACCTCGAGCTCCATGGCGAGGGCCTGGAAGCGGGCCTCGAGGGCGACGCGGGTCTGGTCGAGGCCATGGGTCACCGCCTCGAGGCCGCGGTTGCGCTCGGCGAAGACCCCGCTGAAGCGCCGACGCCACTGGGGCAGGTCGAGGGTGCCGAACAGGGGCAGCTCCTCCTTGAAGCGCGCCATGGAGCGGCCCACCACCCGCTGGCAGCGCCGCCCTGCCTCGACCGGGGCCTCGGCGAGCGCGGCGTCGAAGGCGGCGAAGGCCTCGTCTACGTCGGCCCGCAGGGCGGCCAGGGCCTCGGGGGAGGGGTCGTCCCCCTCTCCCGGCCAGCGCTCCGCGATCTCCGAGAACAGCCCGCCGAGCTGCCGCGCCAGGTCGAGCTCTTCGCGGGCCGCCAGGGCAGGCAGCCCCTCGAACATGCCCACGGCGCGGCCCGACACGTGGAACCGGGCCAGCGCCGCCACCGGCACCTCGCGGCGCCCCGGCACCAGCCGCTGCCGCTCGCGAGCCAACGCCCGCAGGGCCCGCTTGACGAGGGCCTCGTCGCGGGGAGCGAGCACCTCGGGCTCGATGGGCGCCGACACGCTCGCGGGCAGCGCGTCGAGGCGCCGATCGAGGCGCTGCACCAGCGGCACCGGCGACCAATCCACCAGCGGATCGGCCGCAGCCCGGGCGAGCACGCGCCCCCGCCAGGCCACCTCGACCTCTCGGAGCAGCCCCACCAGAGCGGCGGGCTCGCGGTCGGGGTCGCGGGCCAGCACGGCCAGGCGCCGGTGGGCGCGCAGGTAGTCGGTGCGCAGGCTGGCCAGCCACTGT
>JBDQIL010000789.1:0-3179 GCA_040264415.1 Myxococcota bacterium | reverse complement strand
GCCGTGAACGTGGTGGTGCCGGCCCAGCCCGTGCGCCCGCCGGTTGCCCCCGACCCCGTCACCCGCGCGGCCGCCCGCGACCTGTCGGGCGGCGGCGGCGCCGCCATGGCCGACCTGCTGCCGCTCGACCGCCTGCTGCCCGACCTTCAGGGCTGCGCGCGCTTCGTCACGGGGGGCCCCGAGAGCCCCTCGGTGGGCCTCTCGGTCGCGGCCGACGGCCGGGTGCGCGAGGTCTTCTCCGAGGGAGGAGGGCTGTCGGCCTGCCTCGCCGCCAAGCACGCGGGCCTGCGCTTGGCGGCCCGCGGCGAGCGGGTGCTGCGGGTGGGCTACGCGGTGTCCCCCCCCGACCGACCGGGCCTCGACGTGGTGCTCGAGGCGGTGCCCTCGCCCCCCACCGGCCTCGAGCGGGTGCTGGACGCCGCGGCCGCCGACGCGCGCCGCTGCCTGCCCGCGAGCACGCCCTCTGGCGAGGTGGCCGACCTGCTCACGGTGACGGCCCGCGCCGGCGCCACCGGACTGACCACCCGCTGGACCGGTGGCGGTCGCGGCGGGGTGCTGTCGGCCGCCGACCGCGCCTGCGTGCGGGCCGCGCTGAGCGCCCCGCGCCTCGAGCGCCCGGCCGCGTCCGACGCCATCGCGGTGGCCCGCCTGCGCACCGCGGCCGCGCCGTCGCGCGCGGTGGCCCAACCCCAGCCCACCACGATGCTCGGCTACGCCTTCTCCGTCTCGGCCGAGAAGGCCGGTGAGAGCTTGGGGGAGACCACCCTGCGGCTGCGGCCGGGCGTGGTGCCTCCCGTGCGCCTGCGCGCCGACCCGGTGCTCCCGACGGCTGGCCAGACGGTGACCGTCGAGGTGCTGCGGGGGCCCGACCTCGACCGGGAGCTGCCCGACGCGCTGGCGCTGCGGTCGCCCGATGGCGCCCGCATCGAGGCCGCCCTCGACCCGAAGACCCGCACGGCCGCCTTCGCGCTGCCGCCCGGCCAGGAGGGCTGGTTCGAGGTGAGCCTGTGGGACGCCGTGGCGCGGGTCTATGTCGCCCCGGCCGCCACCCTCGAGGTGGACGTGGCCGCGGGGGCCGACACGCTGGCGCCCGGCGAGACGGCCACCCTCACGGTGACGACCACCGCTGGCGGCCAGCCGGTGCCGGCCGGCGTGTCGCTGGTGGGCGTCGACGCCACGCTGGGCCAGCTCGCGCCCCTGCCCGGCCCAGGCGACCTCGATGATCTGCGCGCCGCGGTCGAGACCGACGCGCCCGCCTTCGACGCCCTCGATGGCCAGGCGCTGGCCATGGGGCGGGTGCGGGGCGCCAACGCCGCCGCTGCCACCGTCCTGCGCGTGAGCCGCGTGCCGGCGGCCGAAGACCTCGAGACCCCCGTCTCTGCCCACAGCGACGCGCGCTTCGACCCGGTCCCGGTGCTCACCGATCGCTTCTACGCCGTGCTCGCCGCCCTGCACGCCCGCGTGCGGGTGTGGGAGGCCTCGGCGCCCGACGGCGAGCAGATGACCCCGGCGCGCATGGCTGGGTTCTGGCGCGAGGCCCGCGCCGCGGTCGAGGCCGCGGGCGGCCAGGCCACCGACGCCTACGGCCGCTCGCTCCGCCTGTCCATGCTGCCCGATGACCTGCTCGCCCTGACCGACCCCCGCCAGGTGGTGGTGGACGGCACCCGACTGCCCGAGGACGTCGAGCGGTGGGACCGCTTCGTCGCTGAGGAGGACCCCCGATGACCCGCTCCCTCACCCTGCTGCTCGCGCTCGCCGGCTGCGGCGCCAGCTCCGAGCAGGCCCCCTCCCGGAACGAGTCGAAGTCCCTGGCTGCCGAAGAGGAGGGGGAGTACTTCGGCGACGCCGCGGGCTCGGGCGGCATGCCCGCCGCGCCGCCGCCTGAGGCCGCGGCGTCGCCCATGCCCACGTCCACGGTCGGCCGGACCCGCCGCGACAAGAAGGAGAAGAGCGCCGATCGGTCGTCCCTCGCCCAGGGAAATGTCGAGGTCGCGCCCGGCGGGGGGGACGGCGACGGTGACGCAGCCCGCACCCGGTCGTGGTTCCCCGAGACCTTCCTGTGGGAGCCGTCGCTGCAGACCGACGCCCGCGGTCGGGCCACGGTCGATGTGCGCGTGCCCGACCGGCTCACCGACTGGCGGGTGCTGGCCTTGGCCCACAGCCGAGATGGGGGCATCGCTGGCGCCACCACCTCGCTCCGGAGCAGCCTGCCGCTCTACATCGACCCGGTGGTGCCGCCGTTCCTGGTGCAGGGCGACCGAGCGCGCCTGCCGGTGCAGGTGGTCAACACCACCACCTCCGCCCAGACCGCGCGCCTCGACATCCAGGCCACCGGCGCCGCCTCGGTCTCCACCACGGGCAGCGTGACCGTGCCCGCGGGCGGCACCCGCGTGGTGTGGACCGACCTGGTGGCCTCCCGCGCCGGCCCGGTCTCCCTGGCCGTGGCGCTGTCGGGCGCGGACGCCGTCTCGCGCACCTTCTCGGTGGAGCCCGCCGGCCGGCCGATCACGTTGAGCCGCGGCGGTACCCTCGCCGCCCCGCGCGACCTCTCCTTGTTGGGCCCGCCGGGGCTCGACCCGGACAGCGCCCGGGTGCGGCTGGCGGTCTATCCGGGCGCCTTGGCTGTGGTGCGGCAGGAGCTGGCGCACGCCGGCGACCGGGGCGGCCTGCAGGGCACGGCCTACGCCCTGCTCTTGTCGGGCGAGGGCCCCGCGCTGCTCGCGCGCCTGGGGCAGCCCGTGTCGGCCGAGGGGGCCGACCCCGAGGCGCGGCGCATCGCCGAGAACCTGCGCTCCATGCGGCTGCGGGCCACGGCCCGGGCGGCCGGCCTGGCGCGAACGCCGTCGCTGTCGGTGGGCCTGTCGCTCGCCGGCCCGGCGCTGGCCCACCCCGACGACCCCCTGCTGTCGCGCCTGGGCGACCGCCTGCTGGGGCAGCTCGCGCAGGCCCAGCGACCCGACGGCACCTTCGGCGGGGACGGCGGCGGTCGCTGGACCCTGCAGCGCCTGCTGGTGGCCACCGCCCAGGCCACCCGCGCGGCCGACGCCGCCGCGGCGGCGCCGGGCGAGCCCGCCGACGTGGCCGCCCGCGGGCGGTTGGCCCAGCGCATCGGCCTGCAGGCCTCCGCCGCCTTCGAGCGAAACGGCGCCCAGGTCACCGACGGCTACACCGCCGCGGCG
>JBDQIL010000788.1:0-3181 GCA_040264415.1 Myxococcota bacterium | reverse complement strand
GTAGGTGTGCAGCCGGTCGTCTTCGGTGAACGTGGCCGCCCGCCGGCCGATCGAGGCGATCACCCGCTCTGCCGAGGTGAAGAGGCCCTCGATCTCGCCCGCCAGCTCGTCGGCGAGGCGATCCCGGGCTGCGGGGTGGGGCACCACGGCGGCCATGCGGGCCACGGCCCGGGCGCGCCGATGGAGGCGCTCGCGGGCGGGGTCGGCCGCGGCGAAGGCCCACCACAGACACCCCAGCGCCCGCGGCGTGGGGGGATGGCGCAGCAAGCCGGCGGCCTTGCGCAGGTGCAGCACCCGGTCGAGGATGAGCGCCGCGTCGTGGTCGTGGATGCCGCGCTCGTAGCCCTCTTCGTATCGGGTCGCGGCCACCCGCTGGCACAGCGCGGCCAGGCCGCCGTCGGTCAGGGCGGCCTCGGTGAGCTCGGCGGCCGTGACCGGCCCGTCGCCCGCCTCGGCCCCGAAGAGCAGGACCGCCGCGAGGTACTCGCCTCGGTAGACCTCGGCTGTCTCGCTGACCAGCACCTGCGACCAGTACGGCGCGGTCTGCAGAAAGGCGGGGTCGGTGACCGGCTGGTAGAACTCGGTGCCGGTGAGGTGCACCGCCATGCCGCCGTCACGGGGCACCAGGGTGAGCTCGAGCGGCTGCGTGTTCACGCTGAATCGGTGCCGACCCAGCCGGATGAGGTCGCCGTCTTCGAAGAGGTCTTTGCGGTCGCGCAGCCCCCGCCGAGCCTGCTGCTGGGCAGCCTTGAGGCGGCTCTCGAGCTCGCCGGCCTTCACCCCGTCGCCCAGCGCCTGCAGCTGCTCGACCGTGCGCCGCAGCTTGAGCACCATCGGGTCGGAGGCGAAGTAGGTGTGCAGCCGGTCGTCTTCGGTGAACGTGGCCGCCCGCCGGCCGATCGAGGCGAGCACCCGCTCTGCCGAGGTGAAGAGGCCCTCGATTCTGCGGTTTCGGGCGTCGACCAGGGCCTGTCGGCGCGCCTCGAAGGCCTGCATCAGCTCTTCACGGCGCGCGATGAGGTCGTCTTCGAATTCGTCGAACTCGCCGTAGCGCCCCTCGAGCTCTTCGAGCTGCACCAGCACCCGCGAGAGCTGGTCGTCGCAGCGCTCGGGCGTGTCGGCCTGGGCCAGCGCGCCCTGGACCGACTGCCCCAGCAGGCGGAACTCGGCCCCGAAGTTGGCCCGCGCTTCGGCCGCCTTCAGCGAGGTCACGCGGCCATCGAGCACCGCCCGAACGCGGTTGAGCTGCCCCGACGCCGCCCCGATGCGCTCGAGGATGGCGGTGCGGTCGGCGGGGTCGCCCACCTCGAGCCCGCCGGCCAGCTCGACCAGCACGTCGATCCCAGCGCCCAGCTCGGCGAGCTCGGACTGGATGGGGGCGGCGTCGGGCGTGCGGGTGAGGGCCTCGGCCGCCTGGTCGAGCTCGGCGAGACGGGCGACCAGCGGCGCCAGCGCGGCGTCGTCCAGCAAGAAGGTGACCGTGGCCTCGCCCATGCGGTCGGTGGCGGCGACCACCTCGGCCTCCAGCGCGTCGAGGGCGGCCCGGTCGATACTGCGCTGGTCGCGCAGGGTGATCAGGTGCCCCCGCAGGTCGCGCAAGGCGGTCAGCGCGCCCATGTAGGGCTGGATCTCACGCCACGAGTTGGGGTGCAGGTCGAGCTCGAGCTTGGCCCAGTCAGCGCGCGCCTGGCCCAGGGCCTTGGCGGCGCGCTCGCGGAGGGCCTGCAGCTTCGCGAATTCGTCGATGATGCGCTCGGCGCTCTCGCGCACCGCGTGCACCTGGGCGGCCAGCCCGCCCACGGCGTCTTGGCTCAGCCACGGGTAGGTGTCGAGGGCGCGGGTGCAGGCCGCCACGAGGTCTTCGTAGACCTGTCGAGACGGGGTGACCTCGCTCACCATGCGCTCGAGGGCGAGCAGCTCGGAGACCGCGCGCACCAGCTCGGCGTTGCCGAGTCGGCTCAGCAGCGACCCGTCGGTGGGGGCTGCGGCGGCGTGCTCATCGCTGCAGAATGGGGTGCGCCAGATCTGGACCGCGTGCACCCGCGCCGGCTCGTCGCTCTCGGCGCGCAGCACCACCAGCCGGCCGTCTTCGAAGAGGCACTGGCCGTGGCCTTGGATGGGGCTCTGCACCGCTTGTCGGATGAGGTTGTAGGGCAGCAGCACATAGCGGCCGCTCTGCTCCTCGTGGAAGACGTAGAGCACGTCTTCGCCGTTGGGCGCCCGCACCACCCGCTTGATGCGCAGGCCGACGGGCAGGTCGGCGAAGAGCTTGTAGACGCCGGTGCGCAGGTAGATGCCGCCCGGAAAGAGGATGCCGTGGTCTTCGGGGAGCTGCAGACACGACGTGCCGATGGCGTCGATTCGCACGACGTCTTGGGTGCGGGTGTTGAAGACGAAGTGCCGCCACGCCGTCTCGCCGAAGGGCCGCACCCGCAGCAGAATGAGCGTGCCCACCTCGGCGTAGAGGATCTCGGCGTCGTCGAGGCTCTGGTGCGGGTCGTCCACGGCCTCGCGGTAGACACCCTGGCCGTCGTCGGTGTTGTCCTCCACCTTGATGGTCAGGTCGCCGCCCACCGTCTCGACAAACACGCGGTCTCGGATGGAGACGTGCGGGTGGCGGCCCAGCACGTGGTCGTCGCGGGTGGTGGCGACCCAGTCGAAGTCGTGGGTGGGCGGGTAGACGTGGTCGCGCTCGCCGCGGTTGTCGATGTAGGTCAGGGCGTCGCCCGGCGGCAGCGCCCAGCGGAACGCCCGGATGTCGTCGTCGCGCTCGCCGATGCGGAAGATGGCGAGCAGCTTGCCGCCCGTCTGCCGCAGCAGCTGCAGGCGGGCGCGCTTGTAGTACTGGTACAGCTCGGTGAAGTGGGCCTGGAAGACCGGGTCGGTGGTCAGGCCCACGTCGTCGGGCACGGCCGCGAGGTCGAAGCCGCCGTCCGCGGCCGTGAAGCGGTGCACGCTGAAGACGTCGGCCGGCGCCACCTCCTTCTTCATGGCGAACTGAACGTTGTAGCCCAACACCAGGCGGTCTCTCACCCGAACGATGTTGCGCGGCACGCAGTTGTGCTCGGTGCGGACGCGCTCGCTCGCCAGGATCGAGAGCTCCTGGCCACCAAAGGTCTCTTTGCGCCGGTCGTTCAGCCCGGAGGCCCCCTGGGCGAGGGCCTTGGACGCGGCCTCGAGG
>JBDQIL010000787.1:0-3182 GCA_040264415.1 Myxococcota bacterium | reverse complement strand
GATCCCGGTCCCGTCCCACTCGGACCCCATCGGGCACCTTGTCGCGCCGGGTCCTGGTCCCGGACGTGCCCGACCTCTGGTCGGCCGCCAAGCGCACCGCCGCCAACCTCGAGGCCATGGCGCTCGCCGCCCGCAAGGCCCCCGCCGAGATGACCGACGCCGACCGCGCGGGCCTCGCCGCCTACTCGGGCTGGGGCGGGCTCTCCATCCAGGCCGTCGCCAACCGGTTCCCGACTGGCTTCCCGGTCCCCGAGGCCCGCGGCCTCATCCACGAGTTCTACACCCCCACCAAGGTCGCCCGCGAGGTGGCCCGCGTGGTGCGTCCCCTTGTGCTCGACCTGCCGCGCGCCGACGGCGTCGTGCTCGCCCTGGAGCCCGCCGCCGGCATCGGCCGATTCGTCCAGGCCGCCAGCGGTCCCGGCTTCGAGGACCTGCAGTGGCTGGTGGTCGAGTGGTCCGCCCTCTCGGCCCGGATGCTCCAGGCCCTGCGCGCCGACGTGCCCGTCTTCGAGGGCCCCTTCGAGCGCTGGGTGCGGGAGCAGGGCCCCGAGTACGCCGGCCGACTGGGCCTCGTCCTCGCCAACCCGCCCTACGGCCAGCGCGGCGTGTCCATCACCGAGGACCCCGACCGCGCCTACCGCGAGAAGAACGCCTACGCCTACTTCCTGCGGCGCTCGCTCGACCTGCTCGCGCCCAACGGGCTCGGCGTGTTCCTCGTGCCCGCCGGCTTCCTGTCGGGCAAGGGCACCGCCCAGGTCAGCCTGCGCGAGAAGGTCCTCAAGCGGCACCACCTCTCCACCGCCTACCGGCTGCCGTCCGCGCTCTTCCCGGGGGCGATGCTCGTCACGGACCTGCTCTTCTTCCGGGCGCGGGGCGGGGAGCTGGGCGAGGTGGACGAGGGCGACCGCTTCGTCCTCGAGGGCGACTACTTCCGCCGCTACCCCGAGCACGTCCTGGGCACCGAGGTGGGCCAGGACGCCGGCGACGACGACCAGACCAAGAAGCCCCGCTGGGGCTACCAGGTCGTCGGCACCTTCGACCGACTGCCGGACCTCGTGGAGCGCCCGGTCTGCGGGGCCTGCGAGATCGTGCGCGAGGTCATCCCCTTCCCGGGCGCCAAGACCCGCAAGTCCAAGGGCACCGTCGCCCGCCGCCTGGAGCAGGCCACCGCTGGCCTGTCCGAGCACGCCGCGTCCGCCGTGGCCCTGGGGCTGCGGGTGGACCGCTACCTGGCCGCGCTGGCCGCCGAGACCAGCGACGAGCACGTCCAGCTCTGGCCGGAGCTCGTCGAGGCCCTGAACGCCTGGACCAAGAAGCACGGCAACCCCTGGGCCAGCCAGGACCTGCGGAAGCTCGTCCAGAAGGGCCACACCGCCGCTGAGCGCTTCCTGACGGCCTTCTCGAGGGCGGGCCAGCTCATCCCCGGCCTGGCGTCCAAGCCCACCTGGACGCCCCGCTACACCGGCAAGCCCGACGACGTGGTGGCCCTGGCCGAGTGGGTCTACCGGAACAACCGCACCTGCACGGTGGCGGGACTGACGGACGCCTGGACGGGCCCCAACGCCTACTCGGCCGTGCGGCGGCGGCTCCCCGAGCTGCTGGACGCGGGCTGGTGCCTCGACGGTGACACCTTCGCGGATCTGGTGCCGGAGTCCTACTACCTGGCCGGCAACCTGTGGCCGAAGCTCGACCGGGCCGAGGCTCTGGTCTCCGCGGGCAAGCCACCCCGACTGCACGGCTCCATCGCCCTCGAGCGCATCGAGGCCCAGGCCCGCAAGCTGCGCGACACCATCGAGCCGGCCGTGTTCGATGACATCCAGGGTGTGTCCCCCCGCCAGGGCTGGATCCCGCTGTCGATGGTCGCCCAGTGGATGAGCAGCACGCTCAACAAGCACTACGGCGACGTGGATCTCGTGCGGAAGGACGGCCTCGTCCAGGTGCCGACCCACGACTACGAGGACCTCAAGAGCACCCGCGAGTACGCCAGCGAGACCCGCTGGTGCATCGGCTGGATCAACCACGACAAGACGACCTTCAAGCCGAAGAAGCGCCGCGACGAGAGCATCGACGAGGCCCGCATCAAGAAGGCCCAGGAGTGGGAGCAGTCCTTCCGGGCGTGGGTCGCCAGCGACGACGACCGCCGCACCCAGGTCGAGCACGCGTACAACCGGCACTTCAAGGGCTACGTCGCGCCGACCTACGACGCCGAGCCGCTGGCCATCGCCCGGTTCGTGAAGGACGGGATCCGGCTGCACCCCCACCAGGTCGCCGGCGCGCGGCGCATCCTCGCCAACCGGGGCGGCCTGCTCGCCTTCGATGTGGGCGTCGGCAAGACCTACACGGGCATCGGCGTGCTCGCCCGCGCCCGCCAGGACGGCTGGTGCCGGCGGCCGGTCGTGCTCGTGCCCAACTCCATCATCTGGAAGTGGAAGGCCGACATCGCCCGCGTGCTGCCCGACTACCGGGTGGCCGTCATCGGCTCGAAGATGAAGCGCATGACCCGGGGGCCGCGCAAGGGCACGGTCACGAGCGCCACCGACACGCCCGCCGAGCGCGCCGAGAAGTGGACCCGCTTCCAGACCGGTGAGTTCGACGTGGTGCTGCTCACCTACACGGCCCTCGCCCGCACCCGGATGAACGAGCGGGCCATTCGGGCCTACGCCGACCAGACCGAGGCCATCCGGCGCGAGGTCCGGCTCCGCCAGCGCAACGCCCGCGACGCCAAGAAGCTCACCGAGCGACAGGCCGCCATCCTCAAGGAGGGCGTGGCCGCCTGGATCGCCGAGCAGATGGAGCTGCCCCGGGGCTGGGACTACGACCCGGGCGTCGCCTGGGACGACATCGGCGTGGACCTGCTCATCGTCGACGAGGCCCAGAACTTCAAGAACCTGTACCTGCCCGAGGCCCGCGAGGGCGGCGTGCCGCGCTTCATGGGCAACGCCGGCTCGGGCTCCAAGCGGGCCTGGCAGCTCGACTTCCGGTGCGCGGCCGTGCGCCGGCAGACGGGCGGCGCGGGCGTGGTCCTGCTGTCGGCCACCCCCGCCAAGAACAGCCCCCTCGAGTTCTACAACCTCATCCAGTACGTCGACCACGAGGCGTGGTCCCGCATGGGCATCCGCGACCCCGAGCAGTTCATCGACCGCTACCTCCGCATCGAGCTGAAGGCGGTCGTGGACAGCAAG
>JBDQIL010000786.1:0-3190 GCA_040264415.1 Myxococcota bacterium | reverse complement strand
GCATGTCCCTGCCCGACCCCCTCCGCACCCCGCTCGCGCGCCTCTACCGACGGGGACGCGGCCTCGCGCGGCGCGCGCTCCGGTGGACTCGGTACGTCCCCGTCACGCTGCCGTGTGGCGCCACCGTGATCGCAGACCGCCACGACCGCCACTGGTCGAAGCTCGCCCGCGCCGGCCACCACGAGCCCGACGCAGAGGCCTTCTGCTGGGCCTACCTGCGCACCGGCGACCACGTGGTCGATGTGGGCGCACATGTGGGCATGCTCACCGCGGTCATGGCGCAGCGGGTGGGCCGCGATGGGCGCGTCTTCGCCGTCGAACCCGACGCCGCCAACCGACGGGCGCTCCAAGCGACCGTGGCCCGCCACGACTTCGATCAGGTCTCCGTCCACGACGACGCGCTGAGCGACCGGGAGGGGGCGGCCACCCTGCTTCGCCCCGACGGCGCCTGGGGCGCCTTCCTCGCCGGAGCCGACGGGCAAGACACGGTGGTGCGGTCCTTCTTCCACTCCTCGAGGGTCACGCGGTCCACCATCCACACCACCACCCTCGACGCCTTCCGCGAGGCGCACCCCTCCGACCGCCTCGACCTCATCAAGATCGACGTCGACGGCCCCGAGCTGGCCGTGCTGCGCGGCGCGCGGGCCACGATCGCCCAGAGGAGACCGGCCATCCTGGTGGAGGTCTCTGCCTTCTACGCCGACCACGGCGCCACCGCCGAAGACCTGTTTCGCCTGCTCACCGACGCGGGCTACCGCCTGTGGGGGGCGCCTCGGGGAGACCGCGACGTGCGGCCGATGACGGCCCCCGAGCAGGCCGCGCTGCCCGACCGCGACGCCGCCATCAACCTGTTCTGCGAGCCGCGCGGCGACCGGCGCTGGGCCGACCTCTGGTTCAGCGGCGCCGGAGCCACCTCAGCCTGAGGTCCAGCCCCGCACCGCGTCGAGGAAGGCGCCGCCGTACCGCTTCATGCGGCTCTTGCCCATCCCGTGCACCTCGAGCATCGAGTAGTGCGTGGTGGGGCGCGCGGCGGCCATCGCCTCGAGGGTCTTGTTGGGCGCGACCACATAGGCCGGCACGTCGTCGGCCTTGGCGAGCCGCCGGCGCACGTCTTTCAGCTCGGCGAGCAGGTCGGCGTTCGCCGGGGCCTTGACGTCGCGGGAGGGGCGCCGGCGGCGGGTCTGGCTGCTGGCCGGGAAGGTCATCTCGAAGTCTGCGGCGTCGCCCTTCATGACGGCCACGCCGCGCTCGGTCAGCGCGAAGGTCTTGTAGGTGCGCTCGCGACCGCTCACCTCGGTGGTGGTGAACTCGGCGTCGAGGGCGCCCGCGCGGGCCAGCTCGGCGATGACCCGCTCGAGCTCTTTGGCCGGCCAGGTGCGGAGGATCCCGTAGGTGCTCAGCCGCTCGAAGCCGAAGGCCAGCACCGACTTGTCGCGCGACCCGGTGAGCACCTTCGACATCATCGACGCGGAGAAGGGCTTGCCCATGCGCGCGGCGTTCGCGAGCACCTTCCGCACCACCAACAGCTCGTCGGGACCCGGCGGGCGGGGCCCCGCCACGATGGCCCGGCCCTCTCGGCAGGCATCGCAGGTGCCGCAGCGGTCCCAGGGGGCGGACTGACCGAAGTACTCGATGAGGTAGCGGCGGCGACAGCCCGACCGCACATAGTCGATCATCTTCTCGAGCTTGGCGTACTCGCGCTGACGGCGCGCCCGCAGCCGGTCTTCATCGAGGGTGAAGGGCTGGTCGGCCTTCATCAGCTCGACCCCGCCGGTGCGCGCCGGGGGCACGTACTTGAGGTAGCCGCGCTCCTCGAGGCCCCGCAGCGACGCGGTGAGCTGATCGCGCGTGAGGTCCAGTTGCTGGCACAGCCGATCGGGACGCACCGGGATGCTGTGCTCGGAGGGGCGGCGCTCCAGGCGGTCGGCGAACCACCCCCAGACCGCGCCGCGCTGCCCGCTGGGCCGCTTGACCGGGCGGTCTCGCCGGATGCCCACCAGCGCCTCGCGCTCCGCCGGCGCGATGCGGCGCAGCCAGCCCTCGCGCTGGAGCAGGTACAGGCAGCTGGCCACCGAGCGGTCGGTCACCTCGTCTACACCGCGGGCCTCTACCTTGGCGGCCAGCTCCTCCAGCGTGAGCCAGACCGGGCTGACCTGCTCGTCGAGCAGCGACTGGTAGGTCCCCCGCACCATGGCCAGGGGCGGGTGGCTCATGCGGATGAAGAACTCTTGGGTGTGCCGGTCGCCCTCGCGGAAGAGCAGCGCCACCCGCGACGGCCGGCCATCGCGCCCCGCCCGCCCGATCTCCTGGTAGTACGCCTCGACGGTGCCCGGGATGTCGTAGTGGACGATGGTGCGCACGTCTTTCTTGTCGACGCCCATGCCGAAGGCGTTGGTGGCGACCACCACGGGCACCTTGCCGGACATGAAGTCCTCTTGGGTGCGGATGCGGTCGGAGTGGTCGCGGCCGGCGTGGTAGATGCCAGCGGCGACGCCGCTCTTGCGCAGGTGGGTGGTGACCTTCTCGACGTTTCGGCGGGTGGCGCAGTAGACCAGCGTGGGCCCGGGCTGCACCAGGCCCGGCAGGGCGGCCAGCTTGTCCTTGTCGCGGTCGGCGGCGATGACCTCGAGCGACAGGTTCGGGCGATCGAAGCCCTGAATGAAGCGCCGCCCGGCGTCGATCCCCAGGGTCTGCACGATGTCGCGCTGCACCTCGGGCGTGGCCGTGGCGGTGAGGGCGATGGTGGTGACCCCGCCGAGCTTCTGGCGCACCTGACCCAGCCGCAGGTAGTCCGGCCGGAAGTCGTGCCCCCACTGGCTCAGGCAGTGCGCCTCGTCGATGGCCAGCAAGCGCACGTCGACCCGCGACAGCAGCTTCATGAAGCGGTCGCTGAAGCGCTCCGGCGCGACATAGACCAGCTCGATCTCGCCGGCGAGGAGCGCGTCGATCCGCTGCTTGCGCTCGGCCCCCGTGACCTGGGAGTTGATGGCCGTGGCGGCGACCCCCTTGTCGCGCAGCGCGTCGACCTGGTCTTTCATCAGCGCGAGGAGCGGCGAGACGACCACCGTGGTGCCACCAGGCGCATGCGTGCGGGTACACCCATTAGGGCATTTGCTCATCGACACTGGAGGGGGGCTGTCCTGATGCCTCAGACATTGCAAGAACAACTGCTGCAGGCCGCCTCCACCGG
>JBDQIL010000785.1:0-3194 GCA_040264415.1 Myxococcota bacterium | reverse complement strand
TGCGACCTTCCCCTCCGCCTTCCCGGAGCTCGCCGACCAGCCAGTCGACGACCCCGCGTGGCTGCGTGCCCGGCTGCTGATGCTGCAAGAGGGCACCGCTGCGCGCGCGCGCGAGCGGGTGGCGCCGCCTCCCGCCGACCTCACCGACGCCGACCGGGCGCGCTTTCTGACCGCACGCGAGGCGGCCATCGACGCCGAAGACGCCGCGTCGGCCCTCGATGAGCGCCTGCTGGCCGGGCTCCTGGCGGGGTACCGCGCGGCGCCCACCCTCGCGGGCCCCGGTATGGAGGCCGCCTTGGCGGCGCTGGCTGCCGAGCGGGCGGCGTTGGGCGAACCCGACCCCACGGTCGAGGGCTGGCAGGAGACCGCCGCGGCCATCGCCACGCTGGGGGCCCAGGCCGCCGCGCTCGAGCGCTACCGGGTGGCGACCCGCCGCGCGCTGAGCGTCCCAGGCGACGACACCCTGGTCTCGATCGTCGAGGCAGACCGGCTCGCCCTCGCCGCCGCCGGCACGGCCGCGACCGAGGCGCCCGTCGCCGGCCGGCTGCGCCGGGCGCTGCCCCTCCTCACGCCGCCCCTCTCCGAAGACCTCAAGGGCGACCTCTACGCCGCCGAGGCGCGCGCGCTCACGGCCGAGGAGGCCGACCTGAAGGCCCAGCAGGCCTCCATCGCCGACTCGCTCGCGTCGATCGATGTCGCCGATCTCGCCGAGGGGGTCTCGGTCTACGAGGGTCGCTACCAGCGGGCTGTGGCCGAACGGAAGGCCCTCGAGGGCGGCGATCCCGCCGCCCCCGAGGCGGCGGCGCCCCCGGGTCTGGTCGACCAGCGGGCTCGCATTCGCATGCTCCGCAAGGAGGTCGCGAAGCTGCGAGAAGACCTCGCGCAGCGGCGACTCACCCGCGCCCAGCGGCTGGCCGAGCTCGGCCTGAACGAGAAGTCGCTCACGCAGGCCGACGTGACCGCCGCCGAGGAGCGCGCGGCCGAGGCCGCCGAGAAGGCCGTCGCAGCACGCAAGGGCGCCCAGCGCGCCGATCGCCTCGTCGCCGAGGCGCTGTCGGCCGCCCTCGACGCGGGCGTGCGCCAGGTTCAAGACGAGCAGGCGCGCCAGGAGAAGGTCGAGGGCCAGATCTCCGGCTTCGAGACGGCGCTCACCGAGGTCCGGGTGGCGCGTGAGGACGCCTTGGCGCTGCCCCCGCTCGACTCCTCCCGGCCCGCCCGGCTGACCCAGGCCTGGCGCCAGAGCGACGACCTGGTGGGCCGCCTGCGCGCCGCGGTCATGAGCCGCGCCGAGACGTGCGCGGCGATCATCTCCTTCGACCAGGCCCTGCTGGCAGACCTGCCCCGCGTCGCCAGCGACGTGCGCTCCCAGGTGGCCCCTGACCTGATCGACCAGCTCGACACCGAGCTGGCCGCCGTCGCCGACCGGGCCGAGGGGCGCAAGAAGCACTGCCGCGCCCAGGTGGGCGCCGTCATGTCGATCCTGGCGGAGGCCAAGGAGGCCCGGCGGCGCATCGAGGCGGCCGCGCCCCAGGTGGTGCAGCGCGACACCGATGACGGCCTCACCGAGCTCTGGGACGAGCTGAGGGCCATCCCCGTGCGCCTCGAGGGCGCGTTCTGGAAGGTGGCGCAGATCGATCCCCGCGCCCTCAGCCTCGAAGACCAGATCAGCTGGCTGTTCGACCTCGCGCTCGGCTCGATGGAGCTGCTGCTCGTGCTGGTGGCCTGGTTCGTCATCCGCCGCTTCGTGCCCAAGATCACCACCGATCTGGTCGGGTGGCTGTCCGACGCGCGGCGGGCGCGGCTGACGGGGCGCTTCGGCTCCCTCGCCCGACTGGGCGTGCCGGGCGACCCCAAGCGCCTGCGGGGGCCCCTCGAACCCGCGCTGCGCGAGCTGCTCGATTCGCTGGCCGGCTTCATCACCTTCCTGCTCGTGCGCGACATCGCGCCGCTGCTCGCCCTCCCGGTCCTCATCTGGACCGGCTCGCAGCTGGTCGGTCTGGCGCCCCACGCCGTCGCGCTCGCCTTGGGCCTGCCCGGCGACGGGCGCCCGAGCCTGCGGCGGGTCAGCCCCGAGGTGCGCGCCCTGGCCCAGACCACCGCCCGGGTGCTCACCCTGTGGTGGGTGGCGCTGCAGGTGATGGAGTTCGTGGTCCTCGAGCTGCTCGACGCCGATCGCCTGTCCGACATGGCCCACACCGTGATGGTCGTCGCGGGCATCGCCGCCGCGCTGATGCTGCTGGGTCGGTGGTGGGGCCCGGTCCGCGCGGTGCTCTCCACCCATGAACAGAACCGGGTCACCCAGCTCCTCACGCGCGACATCCAGTCTCCGCTGCTGCGCGCGCCGATGGCGGCCGCGGGCCTGCTGGTGCTCTCCGAGCGTGGCCTGGTGCAGCTGGGGACCCGGCTGATCGAGACCCGCGCCGGCCTCGCCTGGCTGGGCGCCGCGCTGGCCCGACAGCGCCTGCGTGACTCCGACCAAGCCCCCGACCTGGCCCCGATCTCCGACGAGCTCCGGGCAGCCCTGACCGCGTCGGAGCACGCCGAGCTCAGCTTCCCCGACGAGCTCGCCCGGCTCCAGAGCACCCACGCGACCTGGAAGGCCGAGCACCGACGAGGCATCACCGCCGTCATCGGCAGCCACGGCAGCGGCAAGTCGCACCTGATCGCCCAGTTCCAAGCGCAGCTGCCCGACGACACCGCGGTGCGGGTGCTCACGCCGCCCACGCGCTGTCACGACGTCGATCAAGCCCTCGCCTGGTTCGCCGAGGTGCTCGACGTCGCGCTCCCCGAAGACATCTCACCGAGCGACGCCGCCGGCTTGCTCGCGACCGACCTGCTGCAGCGCCCCCCCATGGTGCTGGTGGTCGACGACACCCAGCGGTTCTTCTTGCGGGCCGTGGGCGGCTTCCGCGCGCTGCGACGCATGCTCGGCCTCATGCACGCCACCTCCGAGCAGCACTTCTGGCTGTGCAGCTTCCACGGACCGTCGTGGTGGTTCCTCGAGGGCGTAAGCCAGGCGGTGAACCTGTCGGTCTTCCGCACGCGGGTGCAGATGCCGGCGCTCGACCCAGCGCGTCTGGCCGCGTGGCTCGAGGCCCGGCTCGAGCACGCCGGCCACACCATGCGCTTCGACGCGCTGGTCCAAGAGGGCGCGGTCGACCCCCAGCGGGCGGTCGACCGCGCCCGCACCGCGT
>JBDQIL010000784.1:0-3198 GCA_040264415.1 Myxococcota bacterium | reverse complement strand
GGACATGGGGCCTCGGGTGCGGGGCGCGCGGGGGGTCTCAGGCAGGCTCGCCGCGCAGCCACAGGCAGAAGCTGCGCAGCAGGCGCCCGACCGCCAGGTTGTTCTTCGTGACGTCAGGCGGGTAGCTGTACTGCAGCAGGAAGTCGTTGGAGGGGGCGTCGAGCCAGTAGCGATCGAAGCTGCGGGCCTGGTCGAGGTGCCCGCGTACGAAGCGCTCCTTGTGCTCGGTCTCGTGAAGGAAGGCGTTGCCCCCGTAGATGGTGCCGTCGTGGTCGACCGTGACCTCGCCGTTGAGCCGCACGGGCATGGGGCGCGACTCGGCGTTGATGAAGACCAGGTCGTCGCCGTCGGCCCAGCGCCGCTTGAGCTCGTGGCCGATGCGGTGCAGGTTCTCGGAGAGGGCGCGGGTGTGACGGGGGCGCCACATGGGGCCCAGCGCGGGGTTGATCTGGATGCGTCGAAAGCCCAGGTCGGCGATGTGGAAGAAGCTCTCGAACAAGCGGTCGGCGCCGAGGGGGTGCACCACCATGATGACGTCGTAGGGCAGGCCGCTCTCGATGATGGCCTGGGCCCGAGGCGCGATGCCGGCCACGTAGCTGTCTTCGTCTCTGTGACGGCTGTGCCGGAACCGGTTCTGCAGGTCGGGGCGGCCGTCGAGCGACAGCTCCAGCTTCACGGGGTGCTGCGCCAGCCAGGCGAGCTTCTCGCGGTCGAGCGACCAGCCGTTGCTCGACAGGATGAACGACAGGTCTTTGTCCAAGGCCCGCGCGCGCTGGGCGCCATAGGCGATGGCGTGCTGCAAGCGGGGGTACTCGAGCAGGGCCTCGCCGCCGAAGAACTGCAGCAGCAGCTGCTGGCGGTCGGAGCCGAGCAGCAGATCCACCGACCGCTCGAGCACCGCGCGGCTCATCACCCGACCGTCCTGCTTGGGGATGGCGCAGTAGGTGCAGCGCAGCTCGCACTGCCAGGTGGGGATGACCACGAGGCGCGCGGCGGTCTGCGACACGAAGCGCCGAAAGGCCGGCATCCAGCTGGCGCGGGGGCCCAGCACGGCCTGGGCGGTCGCGAGCGCCGCCGCCGGATCGGGGGCGGTCGGCCAGCCCTCGGGCGTCTGGCCCCGCTCGCCCATGCGGGCGTGCTGCAGCAACTCGAAGACCAGCCGCCGAGGCAGATCGTCGAGCAAGCAGAGCAGGCGCTCCCGCTGCCGGGGGTCGAGGCCGGTCTGGTCGGGCGGCACCGCCTCCCAGATCGCCCGCAGCCGGGTCAGGCTCTCGGTGTAGCGGGCCTCATCCGACAAGAAGCCCGCCCGCACCGCCGCCTCGACCAGCGGCGCGTCGGGGAGGTCGTGTCGAACCAGGGGGTAGTCGAGCTCGGGGTGGCCCGGCTCGGAGAGCTGGTCGATGAGCGCCACCGAGTCGCGGCGCCCCTGCCGCACCTTCTTTCGGTAGGTCGCGGTGGGGAAGTACGAGACCAGGTGCTCCACCACCGGAAAGCGCAGGTGGAAGTGCAGGGGGTGGCGCAGCTTCAAGCGGCACAGCTCGGTGACCGACGCCACCAGATCTTCGGGGCGGGTGTCGGTGTTGGACTGGATGAAGTAGGCGTCGTGGTGCAGGTCGTGCCGGGACAGGGCGTCGACGACGGCCCGGATGTGGGCCACCCGGTAGCCCTTGCCCAGGCGCACCACCTCGCGCTCGCTGAAGGTCTCCACCCCGATCTGCAGGTAGCTCGACCACTGCCGGTGGGCGTGGTCGTGCAGCCGCTCGCGGGTCGAGATGGGGCGACCGTGGTCGGCGAAGCAGTCGGGCGTGATGGCAGTGAGCCAGGCCGGATCGACCACGGGCTGCAGCACGCCCTGGTCGTCTCGCACGCACAGGTCGGCCACCGACACCTGCACGCTCGAGAGCCGAAACGGGGTGTCGCGCAGCTCGGTGAAGAAGGCGCGCGCCCGCTCGGGGTCACAGGCGAAGTCGTCGTCGGCGATGTGCACGCGGTAGGCGTTGGGCGGCGTCGGCCCGTCGAAGAGCGCGTCATACCGACGCTGGTAGGTGTCGAGCAGGTCGAAGATCGAGCCCGACGACCGGGCCTGGTACCGCTCCCGCCCGATGATCGAGCAGAAGCTGCACTTGTGGATGCAGCCGCGCGAGGTGGTGATCTCGATCCCACCCTCGACGTGGCGCGCGGCCAGGTACGACAGGTCGAGGGAGACGCGGTCGAGGTCGGGCACCTCGACCACCTCGGCGGAGCCCGCCGACAGCAGGCGGCGGCCAGCGCGGTCGATGACCAGCAGGCCCCGCAGATCGGCCAGCGCCCCCAGCTGGGCGTCGGTGAGCGGCGTGTCGATGTCGGTGCCGCCGAGCACCTCGACCAGCCGCGGCACGAAGACCTCGCCGGCCCCGCGGCAGACGAAGGTGACCCCAGGCAGGTGGGCCGCCACGTGCTCGGGGGTGAGGGTGGGCATGACGCCCCCCACCGCGATGTGGGCGCGACATCCCAGGTCGCGCAGGTGGGCGATCAGCCGAACGGCGCCGTGCCAGTAGCCCTCGAGCAGCGTGAGCAGCACCAGCTCGACGCCGTCTTCGAGGGCGCCCGCGAGGTGATCGAGGCCCACCGGCGGCCGGTCGTCGCCCACGATGGGCATCTTGACCTGGGCCAGCAGCACGTCGAGGTCGTGGCCGGCCAAGGGCGCGAGCAGGTGCAGCACCCCCTGCGACAGCTCCTTGTCGTTGTGGGGCATGTCGGTGTTGAGGAGGCTCTCGAAGGCCAGCAGCTTGCGCGCCGGCGTGGGCGCCGGCCCCGCGGCCAACGGCGCGTCGGGCCAGGGGGCCCCGGCGACGGCGCGGACCACGCCTTGCTCGACCGCGTGGTGCACCGGCGCGGCGGCCACGGCGGGCCCGTCGAGGTGCAGCACGCCGCCGCGCACGGCCGGCGCCGTGCCGGCCGGGCCCAACCGCACCCGCGCCACGGAGCCGCTCGGCGCCGCGAGCCGACCCACCGCGGCCGCGGCACGCAGCCAGGTGGCCACCGGCAGCGCGGCGCCCGAGGCGTCGTCCACCAGCACCGTCCCCGGCGTGCCGTGCAGGCGCCGCGTGAGGGCCGCGCCGTCACCGGCCCGCAGCACCCGCGCCGTGCCGGCGTGGGC
The DNA here is from genome assembly GCA_040264415.1 of Myxococcota bacterium. Taxonomy (GTDB): domain Bacteria; phylum Myxococcota_A; class UBA796; order UBA796; family UBA2385; genus M30B51. Next base: position 59 of record JBDQIL010000784.1, on the reverse strand, counting down.
GCCATCATCGGGCTCGACCACGTAGAACCAGCCTTGGTCGATGGCCTGTCGCTCGGGGG
>JBDQIL010000783.1:0-3201 GCA_040264415.1 Myxococcota bacterium | reverse complement strand
CGGTCGCCGGCGGCTCGGGCTCGCCCCACCCGGCGGTGGTCGCGTGCGGGGCGTCCGGCTTGGGGAGCGCGTCGGGGGGTTCAGGCGCCATGCAGCCTCCGGGACCGCCCCACCACTAGTCCCCCGGATCGGATGTGTCGATTCGGAGACCCCGGCGGACGCCGCGAGGAATTCTGCTCCCCGGACCCAGATTCCGGTTGCCATACTCAGTGAACATTGTTTATACCGTAAACACTGTTCACCTGGAGCCACCATGACCCGCTGGTCCGCCGTCGCCCTCACCCTCCCGCTGTCCGCCTGCGGCTTCCTCTGGCCGTACCCGGAGTCCGACGACACCGGCCCGGCGAACGACACGGGGGCCGCTCCCGCCACCTTCGACTGCCGAGAAGCCACCTTCTTCGGCGACCAGCCCGACTACGAGCACGCCGGAACCCTGGTCGGCAGCGTGGCCTCGCCCTCGGGCGAGATCCCGGTCGCGGGCGCAGCGCTCACCATCGATGGTGAGGCCGCCTGGGTGGTGAGCACCGAGGCCGGCTGCTTCGCCCTCGACCTCCCGGCGGGCAGCCACCGGATCGAGGTGGAGACGGGCCGCTACCACGCATCCTTCGAGGTCCAGTTCGAGGCAGACGCCGACACCGACGTCGGGGCCGTTCGGCTCGACAGCGGCGACCTGCGGGTGGCGGTCATCGACGGCTCCTACGACTCGGTGGAGCTGCTCCTCACGCACATCGGCCTGCCCTACGACAGCTTCGCGCGGACCGAAGACGTCATCGAGAGCAGCGCGGTCTTGGGCCGCTACGACGCCATCTTCGCCAACTGCGGCAGCGAGACCAGCCGGTCGAATGGCCACGCCTTCACCCCCGCCCAATTCGCGCGGGTGCGGGACTGGGTGGAGGGCGGCGGCACGCTCTACGCGAGCGATCTCGAGTGGGAGCTCTTCGAGGGGGTGGCCCCCGAGGCCCTTCACTTTGCGGCGCCGGGCGATGTGCTGCGCGGCGAGATGGGCGTCTTCGACGCCCGCGTCCTCTCCCGCGAGGTGGTGCAGCTGCTGGGTCACGACCGCACCGACATCACCTTCGACCTGCCAGCCTGGGCCGTGACCGAGGGAGCCGGAGAGGCCGAGGTGGTGGTCGAGGCCACGGTCGACGGGCAGACCCGGCCCCTCGCGGCGCTGCACCGGATGGGCGACGGGCGGGCGGTCTTCACCAGCTTCCACAACGACCACCAGGCCACCCGCGACATGCAGACCATCCTCTACGAGCTCATCCTCGCCCTGTGACCCGCGCCGCGCCGCCCCATCTCCCCCACCACCTGCCGGAGAGAACCATGTTCACTGATTCCCTGCTCACGAAGCCCCTGCCAATCGCCCTCGCCCTCGCCCTCGGCGCCTGCGACGCCGACTCCATCTCCTGCGAGGCCGACACCGGCGCGCTGGCGTCGGCCGCCTCCACCTGTCCGGCGGGCGACGGGCTGAGCTGGCTCCCCCCGGTCGCCCCCAACGTGATGCTGGTGATCGACCGAAGCGGCTCCATGGAGCCGCACTGGCGGAGCCTGCAGGCGCTCACCCCCTACATCGAGGGCATGGGATCGGTGACGAACGCCGGGCTCGCCCTGTTTCCCAGCAACGGCGGCTGCGGCGTAGACGACACGGTGGCCGTCTGGCCCGCCGAGGACCGCGGCGACGACATCCTCGACGCCGTCAGCCGCGCTTGGCCGGGCGGCTCCACCCCCATCGCCGCCGCGCTCGACGCGGTGCGCGGCTCGTGCACGCTGCAAGACCCCGGCCGCGAGAACGTCCTCATCTTCGTGGGCGACGGCGCCGAGACCTGCGACGGAGACCCGGTCGCGGCGGTCGAGGCCTGGGCCGACATGCCCGTGCCCGTCAAGATGCACTTCATCAGCTTCGCCGCCGACTCGGCCGCCCGCTCGCAGATCGGGGGAATGGCCGACGCCGCCGAAGATGGCGCCTACTACGACGCCAGCGACGTGGCCTCGCTGGTCGAGCGGCTCGACCGGGTGGTCGCCAGCCTGAGCCCCTGCGGCTACGCCCTCATCGACGAGGTGGACGCCGTTCAGGTGTCCCTCGACGGCGAGCCCTTGTCGGCCTGCGCCAGCGAGGACTGCAGCGAGGGCTACGCCTACGACCCGAGCACCGGCGTGGTGACCCTGGCCCCCCTCACCTGTCGAGCGGCAGCCGCGGCAGACTGCCCCGACATCGTGATCGAGGCGCAGTGAGCGATTAGCGGGGCGCATGCCCGCGCCCGATCTCGACCGCATCGAGGCCCACATCTCGCATCTGGTGGAGGAGGTGGGCCCCCGGCCCTTCGGCGGACCCGCCGAGTCCCTCGCCGCCGCGCACGTGCGCGACGCCCTCACCCGCGCAGGCTGGCGGGTGCAGCCGGTCGGTCGGCCCACCAACCAGGTGGCGTGCCGCGGCGACGGACGCCGGCTGCTGCTCGCGCACATCGACTCGGTCGCCGAGAGCCCTGGTGCTGTCGACAACGCCGCAGCGGTCGGCGTGCTGCTCGAGCTGGCCCGAACGACCACGGCCGCCGATCTCTGCGTGGCCTTCCCAGATGGCGAGGAGGTGGGGCTGGTGGGCTCCACCGACATGGCCCGCGCGCTCACCCAGTGGCACCCCGCACCCGACCGGCTCGACCTCGTGGTCTCCACGGAGTTGCTGGGCCAGGGCGACGTGGCGCTGATGGGCCTCGGCGCCGCCTGGGGTGACCACCGCCTCGGCTGGCTCGCCCACACCCTCGATCCCGTGCCGGAGGTGCCCTACCCCTACCGGATCTACAGCCGCCTGCTGCCCCGCGGAGAGCGCTCCGACCACGCCCCGTTCGCGCTGCTGCTCCAGCGGCCCAGCCTGCTGCTCTTCGGGCGCGGTCCAGGCGGCGTCTTCGCCCGGTACCACCAGCCCACCGACGGGGTCACCACGCGCGCGTCGCTCGCCCAGGCGGCCACCGCGCTCGAGGCGCTCGCGACCGGGGCGCCCCTGCCCGTCGAGGGCGGGCGGCTGCCTGACGCCAGCACCCTGGTGGGCGGGCTGCGCTGGCCGACGTGGGCCTCATGGCTGGCCATCGCGGCCGGCGGCGTGAGCGCGGCCCGAGACCTGGGGCGCGCGCGGGCGCTGCCGGCTCAGCTCTGGCGCGCGGCCCTCGCCGCCGCGATCGCGGCCGCCTGCATGGCGCCATGGGT
>JBDQIL010000782.1:0-3202 GCA_040264415.1 Myxococcota bacterium | reverse complement strand
GCGTGAGGCTGCGCTCCACCACGGCGTCGGGGACGCGGCCGGCCTCGAGGGTGACGCGGCGGCCGCGGCCCTCGTCGAGCAGCTCGACCTCGACGGTGTGGCCGGGCTCGAAGCCGGCCAGCCAGGCGTTGAGGTCGGCGCGGCCCTGCACGCCGCGGCCATCCACGGCGACCAGGATCATGCCGGGTCGGATGCCGGCGGCCGAGGCCGCCGAGTCGGCGTGCACGTGGTCCACCCGGGGCGCGGTCACGCGGCCCTCGCGGCTGCGCACGATGACGTCGCTGAGGTCGAGCCCCAGCCACGGCACCTGCACGGCGCCGAAGTCGACCAGGTCGCGGGCCACCTTGAGGGCGCGGTCGGCGGGGATCGCGAAGCCGATGCCCTGGCCGTCTGCCCGCACGGCGGTGTTGATGCCCACCAGCCGGCCGCGGGCGTTGATCAGCGGGCCGCCCGAGTTGCCGGGGTTGATGCTGGCGTCGGTCTGGATGAAGTCCTGGTAGACCCGCTCGTCGGTGGCGAGGGGGCGGCTGACGGCCGAGATGACGCCGGTGGTGACCGTGTGGCCCAGGCCGAAGGGGTTGCCGATGGCCACCACCGGCTCGCCGAGCATCAGGTCGCTGGAGGTGCCGGGCGGCGCCACGGTCAGCCCCGTGGCCCCGTGCAGGCGCAGCACGGCCAGGTCGAGCTCGGGCGCGAGGCCCACCACGTCGGCCTCGTAGCCGCGCCCGTCGGCGAAGGTGGCCACGATGCGGGCCGCGCCCTCGACCACATGGTTGTTGGTGAGCACCACGCCGTCGGCCGCGATGACCACCCCGGAGCCCTCGGACGAGGTGGTGCGCCCGGTGCGCCCGAAGAAGGGGTCTTGGGCGGGCGACTCGGTGGTGATCGAGACCACCGCTGGGGCCACCTGCTCGACCGCCTGCACCACGGCCGTGCGCCGCACCGGGTCGGTGGTGGCCGCCGGGGCCACGACCACCGCGGCGTCGGTCTGCTCGGGCGCCGGCGGGGTGGTCGGGTCGGGGTCGCCCAATGAAGCCACCGCTCCCGCCGCGATCGCGAGCAGGAAGCCGGCGGCCAGGCCGACGCCGATGGCGTCGAGGGGGAGGGGGCGGCGGGCGAACATGCCCCCAAGCTAGACGCGCCCGCCGGCGTGGCAAGGGGGGCCGCGCGTCGGCCCCCGAGAAGGGCGCGGGGCCCGAGGGGGTTGACCCCGGCCGACCCCCCGGGCTACCCGAGACGCCATGCGCATCTTCCCTGCTCTCTTCGCCGGCCTGTTGCTCCTCGCGAGCGCCGCCGCGCCGTCGCCCGCCCAGGCGGCGCGCAAGCAGCTGTCGGTCCAGCAGCAGTACGAGCTGGGGCTGAAGTACCTGAAGCGCGGCTACTACGTCAAAGCGCTCGAGCAGTTCAACCGCATCCGCAACTACCACCGCGACGATCCGTACGCGGTGAAGGCCGAGCTCGCGATCGCCGACGTGCAGTACAAGAAGAACGAGTGGGACCAGGCCCGCCTGGCCTACCAGGACTTCATGCGGCTGCACCCGCGGCACCCCGACCTCGACTACGTGGTCTTTCGCATCGGCGCGTCGCTCTACAAGAAGGCGCCCCGCATCGCGGGCCGTGATCAGACCTTCACCCGGCAGGCGGTGAACGCCTGGGTGGGCTTCGACAGCCGCTTCCCCGACTCCGAGTACCGCGACGAGGTGACCGAACAGCTCGCCGTGGGCCGCGACCGGCTCGCTCGCAAAGAGCTGCAGATCGCCCGCTTCTATGAGCGGCGGGCGGCCTGGAAGGCGGTCGAGGGCCGCGCCCGTGGCCTGCTCGAGACCTGGCCCGACACCCCCTACGCGGTCGAGTCGCTGGCCTTGTTGGCCGAGGCCCACGCCTGGCAGGGCGAAGACGCCGAGGCCACCGCCGTGCTCGAGCGCCTGAAGGCCGAAGACGCGGAGGCCGCGACCCGCGCGGCCGAGCGCGTGGCCCGGGCCGAGCCCGAGGACGGGGCCTGACCCGCCGGCTCGCCGGTATAGTGGCTGGGGCGGCCGCCGCGTGTGCGCCCGGGCCGTCGCCCGCCGACTCGGCGGCTCCGACCCCCCCCCGCGTGGTGCTCTTGGCCGACGCGTGGACGCCCGCGACCGGCGACCACCCCTTCACCGCCGGCGCCCCCGCCGACGGCGAGTGCCCCGAGGCCGCCTATGGCGAAGAGGGCGGCTTCTTCGAGGTCGAGACCGACTTGTGCGCCTGGGCGGTCTTCACTCAGCCCTTGGCCCACGACGTGGCCGCGGGCGACACCGTGGAGTGGGTGAGCTGGCACCTCGACTTGTGGGCGCAGGTCGAGACCACCGCCCGGGTGGTCTTGCAGGTGGACGACGAGGTGCTGTGGGATCAGACCTTCGCCGTGCCCGGCCCCGACGACATCAACGCCCTCACGCTCACCGTGGCCGGCGACCACGCCGCAGACACGCCGGCCTGGTGGCACATCGCCAACCACGGCTACAACTCGTGGCGGCTGAGCGACGTCGAGGCCACCCCGGCGGCTCGGTAGCGCCATGCACCAGACCACCCTCCACCTGGGGCCGCACCCCCGTGGCCTCACCGACATCACGGCGTCGGTGGCGGCCGTGGTGGCCGCCTCGGGCGCGCGGGCGGGCCTGGCCCACGTCTTCGTCCACCACACCTCGGCCAGCCTGGTGGTGCAAGAGAACGCCGACCCGTCGGTGCGGGCCGACCTCGAGGCCTTCTTGTCGCGCTTGGTGCCCGACGGTGACGCGCGCTTCACCCACACCGCCGAGGGCCCCGACGACATGCCGGCCCACATCAAGGCGGCGCTCACCGCCTGCTCGCTCACCATCCCGGTGCTGAGGGGCCGGCTGGGGCTGGGCACCTGGCAGGGCGTCTACCTCTGGGAGCACCGCGACCAAGGCGGCCTTCGGCGGGTGACGGTCACGGTTCAGGCGGCATAGGAGCGGCCCACTCGGAGCCGCCATGTTCGCCGCCGCCCTCTCGCTCTGCTGTCTGCTCGCCGCCCCCGCGTGGGCCAAGCGCGCCCTGCCGCCGGCCCCCTACGCCGTCGAAGACCGCGTGCAGGTGGAGATCGAGAGCAAGCGCGACGACTGGGCGGTGGTGCCGGTGGGCCGGCATGTCGTCGGGGCCCTCGGCGGTGTGGGTGAAGCGCGCGTCACCGTCGGGCACCAAGCGCGACAAGAAG
>JBDQIL010000781.1:0-3203 GCA_040264415.1 Myxococcota bacterium | reverse complement strand
CTCGGAGATCGCCTGCAGCACCGCCGGCGGAACCTCCTTCGGGGCGCCCACCGCCCGCGAGGTCGATTTCGCCGAGGCCCTGATCGCGGCCCACCCCACCCTGGACATGGTCCGCCTGTGCTCGTCGGGCACCGAGGCCACCATGCACGCGATCCGGTTGGCCCGCGGGTTCACGGGCCGCGACGGGCTGGTCAAGATCGATGGCTGCTACCACGGCGCCCACGACAGCGTGCTGGTGGCGGCGGGCTCTGGGGTCGAGACCTTCGCCCAGCCTGGCTCCCCTGGCATCCCGGCCGCCACCGCGGGGCTCACCCGCACGGCGCCCTTCAACGACCTCGCGGCGGTGCGCGCGCACCTCGAGCGAGGCGACGTCGCCGCGGTGATCGTCGAGCCGGTGCCCGGCAACATGGGCTGCATCGTGCCCGCCAACGGCTACCTCAGCGGGCTCTCGAAGCTCTGCGAGGAGCACGGCGCCCTGTTCATCCTCGACGAGGTCATGACCGGCTTCCGGCTGGCCCGCGGTGGAGCTGCTGAGCGCTTCGGCGTCAAGGCCGACCTGGTGTGTCTGGGCAAGATCGTGGGCGGAGGCCTGCCGCTCGCCGCCTTCGGTGGGCGGGCCGATGTCATGGCGCGCCTGAGCCCGTCGGGCCCGGTCTACCAAGCCGGCACCCTGTCGGGAAACCCCCTCGCGGTGGCCGCCGGCCACGCCACCCTCGATCTGCTCGAGCCAGCGGTCTACGATCGTCTCGAGGCCGTCGGGGCCGCAGTCGAGGCCGGCATCTCCGACGCCGTCTCGGCCGCTGGCGCGTCGATGGCCCGGGTCGGCTCGATGTTCACGGTGTTCTTCCGGCCGCAGGCCCCGCGGCACTTCGCCGAGGTGCGCGAGTGCGACATGGCCGCCTTCGGCCACTTCCACCGGGCGGCTTTGGCGGAGGGCGTCTACCTTCCCCCGTCGCAATACGAGGCGGCCTTCCTCCCGGCCACCCTGTCGGCAGCTGATCTGCAGCAGGTCATCGCCGGCATCTGCGCCGCGCTGCGCGCCGTTGACGCCCCGGGCGCGAGGCATTAGTCGATGCTTCCCTTGACGGCGCCCCCCCCGTGGCAGTCGGGATGCTGAATCCCGAGATGCTCCGGTCCCTGGGACGCCTCACGGCGGCGGCTTCTGAGCTGGCGATCCTGGTCGTCCTCGGTAGCCTCGCCGGATCCTGGCTGGACAGCCAGCTCACCACCTCTCCCGTCTTCCTCCTCGTCCTCGCAGTCGCCGCTCTGGTCCTCGGATTCGTGAGGCTGACGCGAGCGCTTCGACCTGACGCAGACCCTGACGCCGCCGCGGACTCCCCTGAATGACGCTCACTCCCCAGACGATCAGCCTCGGCGCCGGAGCGCTGCTGCTCGTGGCCGCCCCGCTGGCCTTCTGGGCCGCTGGGCCGGAGTTCGCCGCGGGGTTGGCCGCAGCCGGTGGGCTCACGCTCATCAACCTGTGGCTGTGGGTCGCGGTGGTTCAACAGGCCATCGTCTCGACCGTGCAGGGCGTGGGCGCCGGAGGGGCCGTCCTCCTCTACCTCCTCAAGTTTGTCGGCTTCATCGGCCTGGTCGCGCTGATGGTCTCCCGCTTCCCGCCGCTGGCGGTGTTGCTGGGCTGCTCCGTCGTCGTGACCTCCGTGATGGCCGCGGCCGCCGTGGGGCTTCGTTCCGACCTGCAGGTCGGTGAGGGTCACGCCTGATGTACCACTTCTCCTGGTTTCAGCTCCTCGAGGGGCCCATCCACGTCCTCGAAGACACGCTGCACGCGTCGCATGACGACGCGATCCGTGTCCTCACGTCGTGGGGGGTGTGCCTCTTCTTGATCGTGCTCGCGCTGGGCGCCCGCATGGGCCTCAACCGGGTGCAGGGCGGCGCCGACGCCGACAAGTACGTGCCCTCTGCCGGCCTCGGGCTGCGCAGCGTCTTCGAGCTCTACACCCAGGCGATCTTCAACATGATCGCCGGCGTGCTGGGCAAGAAAGACGCCCGCAAGTACTACTGGCTGCTCGGCGGGCTGTTCATCTACATCTTCATCAGCAACCTGATGAGCGTCGTGCCGGGAGGCCTCGCGCCCACCGACAACATCAACACCAACGTGGCCATGGGCCTCGTGGTGCTGGCGGTGTACCTGGTCGCTGGCCTCAAGGCCCAAGGTGCCGGCTTCTTCAAGCACATGATGGGCCCGGTCTGGTGGCTGGCCCCCCTCATCTTTGCCATCGAAGCGGTGGGCGTCTTCGCCATCCGTCCGGCGTCGCTCGCGCTGCGCCTGTTTGGCAACATCAACGGTGACCACGCCGTCTTCGGGCAGATGTCCGAGCTCGTTCCGGTCATCGTTCCGTCCATCTTCCTGGGCCTGGGCATCTGGGTGTCCTTCCTCCAGGCGTTCGTCTTCACGTTGTTGTCGGCCATCTACATCCTGCTGTCTGTAGACCACGGCGACGACGACCATTGATCTGTCCCTGTCGGCGCCACAACGGCGTCGAATCCCCCCCTTCCCAAACCCCTATCTCTGTGCAACCGCCAGGATTCTGGAGGAAGTGATGATGTCCAAGCTCACCAAGGTGCTGCCCGCGACCGCCGCGCTGCTGCTCCTCTCCACCCCCGCCCTCGCCCAGAGCGGCGGCACCATGGACCCCGACGGTTGGATCGCGCTTGCGGCCGGCCTCGCGATCGGCCTCGCCGCACTCGGCGGCTCGCTCGGTCAGGGTCGTGCTGCCGCGGCTGCCCTCGAGGGCATCGCGCGCAACCCGCAGGCCTCCGGCAAGCTCTTCACCCCGATGATCATCGGCCTCGCTCTCATCGAGTCCCTGGTCATCTACGCTCTGGTGATTGGCTTCATTCTGTCGGGCAAGGTCGGCTGAAGCAGCTCGTTGGCTCGCTTCGGCGGGTCTCGTCCTGCCACCAGCAGGGGGGTCTTCGGGCCCCCCTGTTCGTGCTGGAGGCGGTCGAAGCTCCAGCGTGGAAGGCCCAGCTCCGGTTTGGGGTCTCGAACGGCGCCGGCGAGTCCACCTCGACGCCCCCGTACGATACGGGTACGCACCCTTCGTCTTTGGAGCTCTCCCATGCCCCTCCCCCGTTTCGCCGTCGCCGCGCTGGCGCTCACCGCCGTGGGCTGTGGCAAGAAGAACGCCCCGCCGCCGCCCCCGCCGGTCGGCTGGTTCCAGGCCCCCGAGGGCGAG
>JBDQIL010000780.1:0-3204 GCA_040264415.1 Myxococcota bacterium | reverse complement strand
GGCCAGCTCGACGCGACCGACCGCGGCCCCCCCCAGCGCCTGGGCTTCGAGCTCACCGTGGCGCGCCTCGCCGACCCCTTCACCGCGCGCCTCGCCGGATGGGCGGCGGTGTTCTCCTTCATCGATCCGGCGCGGGGTCGCTACCGCGTGGACGAGCGGCGGGTGTGGCCCCCGCGCTCCCCGGCCCAGCCCCGCGACCGCGGCGTCCGCCTCCAGGTGGGCGACGGCGAGCTGCGCCTCCGGGCCGAAGACTGGGTGCTCGACGGGGCCGACGGTCGCTTCCACCTGCGGGCCCGCCTGCCGTCGGGCGAGGGGGTCGACCTCGACCTCGACACCACCCGCCCGGCCGCCCGCTTCGGCGAGGCGGGCGTGGTCGACTACGGCGGGCGCGAGCAGATGGCCTGGGTCTCGTGGACCCGCCTGCGGGCCACCGGCACCGCCTATGACGGGCGCATGGCCCGCCCGGTGGACGGCCTCGTGTGGATGGACCACCAGTGGGGCGCGCCGCACCTCTCGGGCTACCGGTGGAAGGTCACCAGCGTCCACCTCGACGGCGGTGACGACGTGTTGGCCTGGCGCATGACCGACCACGACGGGCAGGCCGTAGACGCTCGCTGCGCCCGCATCTCCCCCGACGGCGTCGTTCGCGAGGTGGGCGCTGCCCACGTGCAGCTCACCGACCTGTCGCCCCCCTTTCGGGTCGGGCGCGCCGAGTACCGGCCGACCACGCGGCTCGTGTGCGCCGCCCTCGGCCTCGACCTCACCGCCCGACCGCTGCTGCTCGACCAGAGGAAGCGCACCGCGCAGCGCCTCCAAGCCTTCCCCGTCTGGTGGGAGGGAGCCTGTGACGTCGAGGGGCTCGTAGACGGCGCCCAGGCCCACGGGCGCGCCTTCGTCGAGATCGCCGGCGTCGAGTGAGCCGCGCTCCCGCGCCGGTTGAGCCCGCCCTCAGGCGCGCTTGTCGCGAAACCCGAGGGCCTGCGAGAGGGGGCCCCAGGCCGCGGTGAGCCCAGCCCCGAGGCGCTGCGCGCCCGCTCGCATGCTGTCGAGGCTGCCCGGCCGCGGCAGGTCGGCGCGACGCGGGTAGTCGCCGGCTTGAATCTCGGCCCAGCGGGGGCTCTCGACCCAGGCCTGCAGCGCGGTGACCCGGTCGGAGATGGGCGGGTGGCGGAAGAGCACCCGCTCGGCGCCCGCGGCCACCCGGCGGGCGGGGGCGCGCCACTCCTCGGGGAGATCCTGGGCCTTGGCCCAGAACAGGCCGCGCTCGTCGCCGGCCTGCCGCAGGGTGGCCATCACGGGCCCCGCGCCCCCGAGCACCAGCGCGCTCGCCCGATCCGCCGACAGCTCGGACTTGCGGTCCCACTCGAGCATGGCGAGCACCACGCCCACCACGACGGGAAGAGAGAGTGGCAGCGCCAGGCTGCTCCACCCCACCTGGAGCAGCAAGCCCAGCATCATCTTGTAGAGGATGTGCCCGGACAGGATGTGGGCCAGCTCATGGCTCAAGATGACCTTGATCTCGTCGTCGGTGAGCCGCTCGCCGGCCTCGGCCGCGATCACGATGATGGGGGCGTCTACGCCGACGGTGAGGGCGTTGATGCCGCCCATGGTCTTGACGCGGAGGGGCACGTCGAGCTCGGCGTCGAGGGCCGACTTGACCTCCTCGAAGAGCTCGTGCAGCCGGAGGTGCTCGACCTCAGAGGCCAGGACGCTGCCCTGGGTGACCCGCCGGCCCATCGCCCACTCGTTGAGGCGGCCCATCGTGAGCGCGACCAGCCGGTCGAAGCCGGGGACGGCTCGCAGCGCCCGCAGGGCGGCGGCGTCGGCGGGGTGCTCCCACGCGGCGGGCGCGATGTCGGGGAAGTGGCGGCGGGTGAGGGGAGGGGGCATGCGGGCTCCGGCACCCTTCAACGCGCGGGCGGGCCGGCGGCGTCCGCAGGGCCGACGGTGGGCTTGGGCGCCAGGGCGGTGTCGGTGAGGCGAACGGGCCGAAACTCGGCGTCGCCCCAGATCTCGAGGTAGCCCTTCCAGACCCCCTCGCAGACCGGCTCGAGGTCGCAGGTGGCGCAGCCGCCGGGGTGACCTTTGAGGTCGTGGCGCTTTCGGTCTTGCCAGTTGAAGCGGGCGCGCTGCTCGGTCTCATCGAAGCGCACCGTGCTCGACTTGGGGCCCTTGACCCAGCTGGTGGGGTCGTAGCGCTCGCCCGGCGGGATGACATCGCCGCCCTCGCTCCGGATCGAGCAGGCGGTGCTCAGGTCGCGGTACTCGCCCATGTAGCGGCTCAGCAGCGCGTCGTTGGTGCGCAGCGACCGCGGCAGCACGCACAGCGGGAAGCCGCCGAAGGTGAAGACCCGCTGGAAGTGCGTCTCGGCCAGCACGATGGCCTTGATGAGGGTGGGCACGACCTTCTTGTAGCGGGGGGTGAGATCGGCGTCGCCCTCGGCGTAGCCCTCGGGCCGGACGAAGTTCACGCGCAGGTCGTCGACCCCCATCTCCTCGTAGAAGAAGCGCATCATGCGGGGGAGGTGACGGTAGTTCCACCCGTTGAGCACGATGTTGACGCTCAGGCCGTCCTTGAGCACGGCGGGATCGCGGCGCCGCCGGTCGGTCAGGATGCGGATCGCGGCGCACTTCTTGTCGAAGTTGCCCGGGACCCGCGTGAGCCGGTCTTCGAGCTCTGCGGTGTGGCCGTGCATCGAGATGGTGACGCGGGTGAGGCCGGCCGCGAGGATGCGGTCGGTGAAGGACGCCCGGCGCATCTTCGTGGCGTTGGTGGCGATGGCGATGCGCGTGAACCCCAGCTCGCGGGCGTGGGCCACCGCCTGCACGATCTTCGGGTAGGTCGTGGGCTCGCCCCCGAGAAAACCCACGCTGCGGTAGCCGTCGGCGTGAAAGCGCTCGAGCTCGGCCTGCATCTGCGGCCACGGCATGTAGCTGCGGTCTTCGGCCTTGGGCAGCCCGTCGATGCAGAAGACGCAGCGGTTGTTGCACGCCTTGCCGATGTTGATCTCGACGTTCTTCCGCGCGTCGCGCAGGACGGAGGCGGGCTGGTTTCCAGCGCGGGCGGGGGCGAGGCGGTCGGTCATGGCCGGAGTCTACCCGTCCTTGCGGTAGGGCTGCAGGCGGTCGGTGGGCCAGCGCTGTCGGTAGCTGTCGTAGACCCCCATGCAGACGTCTCTGCGGGCGCACGGCGCGCACTCCGGC
>JBDQIL010000779.1:0-3211 GCA_040264415.1 Myxococcota bacterium | reverse complement strand
GCTGTAGCCGACGTCTGCGCTGGTCCACTCCTCGACCACGCTCCACGACGCGGACGGCGCGTAGGTGACGCCGCAGGTGACGAGCCGTAGCCGTCGCTGTCGGCGTCGATGTACCAAGTGGCGGCGTCGGCGGCGTCGGGCTCGTCGGTGGTCCCGTCGCAGTCGTCGTCGATGCCGTTGCAGACCTCGGGGGCGTCGGGGCTCACCGCGAAGTCGCTGTCGTCGCAGTCTCCCTCTTGATCGGCGTAGCCGAGGGGGGTCGCGCAGGCCTCGGCCGCCCCGGCCGAATCGCCCCAGCCGTCCCCGTCGCCGACGGCCGAGTAGGCGGTGGTCACGCCGGCGTCGAAGGTGCCGTCGCAGTAGTCGTCGATCACGTTGGAGAGCTCTTCGGCGTCGGGGTTCACGGCGGCGTCGGTGTCGTCGCAGTCGAGGGCGTTGGGCACCGAGCCCGAGGGCGCTTCGCAGGCGAGCACCGGGGCCGCAGGGTCGCCAAAGCCGTCGCCGTCTTGGTCGAGGTCGAGGGCGCCGGTGTCGAGCGCCGGGTCGCCGTCGTTGGCCTTGTCGCCTGCGCGGCAGGCGGCGAGGGCGGCGATGAGCAGCAAGGATGCACGAGTGGTCATGGCGTCTCCAGGGCGGTCCTCGAGAGGGCATCGTGCCGCCGTTTTTGACCGAATCCCCTGCAGTCCGCTTCGCCACGACCCAGGTTTCATGCGACCGATGGTGGTTTCAGTCCAGTGTCATGGGGCGTGGCCGCCCGGCGGGGGTGGGGGCGTGGGCTGGGGCCCGGCCTTGCCGCGGGCGCCCCGCTCGGGCTCCACCAGACCCAGCACCTCGCCCTGGCCGGCGAAGGGGTCGGTGAGCGTCGGCAGCGGCACCGCGGGTGGGGTCTGTCGCAGCGGCGCGCGCTCGGGCCACCCGGCCGCCAGGAGCGCGTCAGACAGCGCCTGGCCGATGACCGCGTGGCCGCGGGTGTTGGGGTGCATCTCGTCGAGGAACAGCGACATGCCACCATTGCGGGGGAAGACGTCGGGCAGATCGACCAAGGGCGCCCCCCACCGTGCGGCCACCTTGCGCATGGCGTCGCGGTACGGCGCCCAGACGAGCGGGCCCGGTCGCCGCTGCACGTCGAGGCGGTTGGCCAGCATCAAGAAGGCCACCGCGCCGCCGCGGTCGTGCATGGTCTGGGCCATCTCCTCGAGGTTCTCGGCGTAGGTCTGCAGGGGCACCCGCCGCCGGCCGTGGGCGTTGCGGGTCTGGGCCACCCCCCGCACCCCCTGGGTGGTGTCGCCGCGCGCGGCCGACACCAGCCGATCGATCTGCCGAAAGAGGGCGCTCGACCGAAGGGCCGACCGCACCGACCCGGCCCGCTCGGTCTGGTGGATGACCTCGGCGTCGACGAAGCGGTCGAAGTTGTTGTCGGACCACAAGGTGGCGATCACCAGCAGGTCGGGCTCGAGCGAGAAGCCCCGGAGCTCGAGCATGTTGCGGGCCTGGACCGTGGACCAGCCCGGCACGCCGGCGTTGATGACGTCGGCATTGAGGCGGTCCTCGGCGAGCGCCGTGAACATCTCGTGCTGGTCCACCCCGAAGCCGAAGACGCTGGAGTCGCCGATGACCAGGGCGCGCGGCCGCGTGGGGGGGCCGCGGTGCACGTCGCGCATCCCCAGGTCGTTGACGTGCGCCGTGCCGCCCTCGACCGGCGCGGCGCCGGGCGCCAGCTCCCACAGCAGGTGCGGGTTGCCGGGCAGCGTCTGACCCATCGCGGGGCCCAGGTCGGGGGAGGAGGAGAGCGCGGGAGGCTCTGGCTCGGGCAGCCAGCCGGCGGCGATCTCGAGCGCCAGCAAGACCAACGCCGCGACGGCGACGGTCTGAAGTGCAGCGCGAGCGGGGGAGGGTGACATCCCCGAGAGCGTAGCAGCACGGGGGGCGCGGTCCGCTGGCGCTCGCTCGACGGGGGGCAGTCCTCCGCCGACGTGTCGGCGACGGTGTGGGAGACGTCTCGAGCGCGCGACCGATCACGGTCGGCCCCGGGCCGCTCGCTCGCAGGGCGCGGTCGCTTCGCGGCCGGTCGCTGAAGGGGCCGCGATCGCTCGGGTGCGAGCCGAGCGGCGGGTCCGCTCCGGACCTCACCGCTGACCGGCTTGGCGGGGCGCCCGAACGTCGCGATAGGACGTCCGCCCCCGCGCCAGCCGCTCGGTCTCGTACAGAGGTCCACCGAGTCCAGACGCCGGCCGGCTCCGGAGTCGTCAAGTCGAGAGTCCCCCGCCCCGAGGCGCCCGTCTTCAACCGCAGCGGTCGGCTTCAGTCGCGGTACTACGACCGCGAGCTGCAGCGCCAGCAGGCCGAGCTGGTCAAGCTCCAGTACTGGATCCGGGCCACCGGGCAGCGGGTGGTCATCGTCTTCGAGGGCCGCGACGCGGCCGGCAAGGGCGGCACCATCAAGCGGATCGCCGAGTGCTTGAACCCCCGCGCGGCCTCCATCGTCGCCCTGGGAACGCCCACAGAGCGGGAGCGCACCCAGTGGTACTTCCAGCGCTACGTGGCCCACCTGCCCGCCGCCGGCGAGCTCGTGATGTTCGACCGGAGCTGGTACAACCGGGCGGGCGTCGAGCGCGTCATGGGCTTCTGCACCGACCAGGAGTACCAGGACTTCTTGCGGGCGGCCCCGCGCTTCGAGCAGATGCTGATTCGCTCGGGCATCCGACTGATCAAGTACTGGTTCAGCGTGAGCCCGGCCGAGCAGGAGCGGCGCTTCCAGTCGCGGATCCGCAACACGGTCAAGCGCTGGAAGATCAGCCCCATGGACCTCGAGTCGCGCAAGCGCTGGGTCGACTACTCCCGCGCGAAAGACGTGATGCTGGAGTACACCGACACCAAGCTCTCCCCCTGGACCGTGGTGCCGTCTGACGACAAGAAGCGGGCTCGGCTGAACGGCATCGCCCACATCCTCAACCAGTTCGAATACCACGACCTGGTGCCCGGCCCCATCGAGCTGCCGCCCCGCCAGGAGGCCTCCGGCTACCAGCGTCCGCCCATCGACGAGCAGACCTTCGTGCCCGACCGATACGGCGATCCGTCGGCAGACTAGGTTCGCGAAGCGGGTGGGCTGTCCGGCGCCTTCTCCGCGGGCGCGGGGGGGTGGGCTCGCCGCCCCTCCGCCGACGCGGTTAGCCGGCGTCGCATGTCACGCCCCACCGGCAGCCTCCTCATC
>JBDQIL010000778.1:0-3212 GCA_040264415.1 Myxococcota bacterium | reverse complement strand
TCCAGCCCCTCCTTCGTCGCAGAGCCGGAGTGCAACGGGGTCGCCGAGCGCTTCATCCGCACCCTCAAGGAGCAGCTGCTCTGGGTCGAGACCTTCGACACCATCGAGGACCTCCGCCTGGCCCTCCACGTCTTCAGGAGGCGCTACAACGCCTCCTGGCTGGTGCAGAAGCACCAGCACCGCACGCCCGACCAGGTCCGTGCGCTACTCTCACCCCCGGTCGCCTACGCGGCCTGAATAGAACCCCGCCCGTGTCCAAGGAACCGGGGTGCACAACAGGAGTGTGAATGCGGCGGTGGTCATTATCTTGCCGCGCCCTGTTCAAAACTCGTGCCGACAGTAGCGGCAGATCTTGGCTGCGGCCTTCACATCTTCCGCGCACATCGGGCAGGTCTTCGTTTCGGCGGATGAAGCAGTGGTTGGTGCCTGCGTCGGCGAGTGCTGGGCGTCCGCCAAGGGGGCAGCATCGATCGCCGATGCGTGTCGTAGCAGAAGGTCTTTCAGTTGAGTCTCAAGGGCCACGATGCTCTTCATTGCCTCGTCCAGTTTAGGCTGGTCCTCCTCGAGGATTGCGGAGGTCCTCTTGAAGAACCAGCGCCCGCTCGTGTACAAGCCAGCGAGCACGAGACTGCCGATGAGGACGGTCAAGAAAGTCCTCGCGCTCTTGGCGTCCGCGACTACGAGTGAGCCTAACAGAAGGAAAGGAATGACGCCTGCTCCCCCGACCCACATGATGGCACCGGAAATCATACGAATAGTCTGGTGCTTTCTTACCGACGCGAGAAGTACCAAGCGTTCCCTATTGGCGAGTTCGATTCGAGTACGAAGTGCCTCAACGGCTCCTACGGTGATCTGCATGTCTTGTTTCCAAGTCGAAATAGGATTTGATTAGCGCATTTCTCCGTGTGCATACCTCCCTGCTATGGGAGTTCGCATACCGAAGCCTGATTGGCTCGGACCCCCATCCGGTTCTACTCTGACCACCAGCACTGGTGAGCGGATGGAGCGAGGCACACGCCGACGAGACTACCAGAGGCTGTTCTGTGGAAGGCGGCGGTCCATCCACACTCCGGGCACGGGGCATGTCGGATTGACGATGACGCCGATTTTGAGGGTAATGGAGGGGGTTGGAGGGCACTGATTCCCGCCATGCGCGCCGCCAGCATCGACTTGCCCGCGCCCGCGCTTGCGCTCGACCGGCGGTGTGCTCTACCCGCCTGCCTCCTTCCGCATCGGAGGTCGCGTGGACGACCCGGACGTCCTGCTTCGACAGATCGATGATCTGCGCCAGGCCAACCGCCGGCTGGCCGAGGCCGAGTCCGCCCTCCGGTCGTCCGACCAGATCCTCCGCCGGGTGCTCGAGACGGTCCCGAGCGGCATCGTCCACGTCGGGCCCATCGGCGACATCCGGCTGGCCAACGAGACCGCGCAGGCCTTCTTGGGCCTGGGCTTCGACGAGCTCACGTCGCGCTTCACGGTGGACTTCGCCGGTGAGACCTTCTTCGAGGACGGACGCCCGTGCCCGGTCGAGGACTACCCGGTCTCTCGCTGCCTGATGACCGGCGAGCCACAGCCCCGCACCACCATCGGCGTGCGCCAGCGCAGCGGCGAGGTGCGCTGGGCCATCTTCACGGCCATGCCGGTCGATCTGGTGGATGGCCGTGGCGCCGTGGTCACCTTCGTCGACATCACCGACCGACGGGAGGCGGAGGAGGAGCGGGAGGCGCTGTCTCGCCGGGTCGCCCAGGCCGAGCGGATGGCCTCGCTGGGCACCCTCGCCGCAGGCCTCGCGCACGAGATCAACAACCCCCTCACCTACCTGCTCGGAAACCTCGAGCTCGCCCTGCTGCCGCTCGACGCCGACGACGGCCTCCGGCCGAAGCTCCAGCAAGCGCGGGAGGGGGGCAGCCGCATCGCGCGCATCGTGCGCGACATCGGCGCGTTCGCCCGGCGCGACTCGGCCCGCATCGCGCCCTTCGACGTGGGCGCCGCCCTGGCAGAGGCGGTGCGCCTGACGGCCGCGCAGGTGGGGCAGCGCGCCCGCCTCGAGCTCGACGCGCCCCCCGGCTGCGCCGCCATCGGGCAGGAGTGGCGAGCCGTCCAGGTCTTCGTGAACCTGCTGAGCAACGCCGCGCTGGCCTGCGACGACGGCGACGACCACCACATCCGCGTCTCGGTGACGGTCGCCGACGATGGCTGCGGGATGTCCCCCGACGCGGTGTCGCGGGCCTTCGTGCCCTTCTTCACCACCCGCGCGGTCGGCGGGGGCTCGGCCTCAGCATCGTGACGGGAATGGGCGGCCAGATCGAGCTGGACAGCGAGGCGGGCGCGGGCACCCGGGTGGCCGTTCGGCTGCCGCGAGCCCAGGCCGCTCCGGAGGCACGGTCGAGCCGGCCGACCTCGCCGATCGCCCCGCGCGCCCCAGACGCCCCAGACGCCCCCCTGCGCGTCCTCGTCGCGGACGACGAGCCCTCCATCCTTGAGATCGCCAGCGCCGCCCTCGACGACCACGACCTCACCTGCGTGCACAGCGGATCCGAGGCCCTCCAGGCCGCCGAGGCGGAGCGCTTCGACGTGGTGCTGCTCGACCTGATGATGCCCGGGCTCACCGGCGCCGACGTCTTCCAGACCTGGGTCGAGCGCGCCCCGCTCCAAGCCCAGCGGGTGGTCTTCATGACCGGGGGCGCCTACACGCCCGCCGTGCGGGCCTTCGCAGAAGACTGCGATCAGCCGGACCTCTCGAAGCCCTTCACCCTCGCCGCGCTCCGGGACGCCGTGCGCGCCGTCGCCGCCGGCTGAGGCGTCAGAAGGCGTCAGAAGGCGTCGATGGCCTCGAGCTCGAGCAGGGGGCCGCCCGGCGCGTCGGCCGCGGTGGTGTGGGCCACGCAGCGCAACACGCCCACGGGCTCCAGCTCGATGTCGATGAGGCTCTGCTCGACCACCCAGCGGTCGGGCGCCTCTTGGCGGATGGTGAGCAGGTGGTTGCGCCGGCCTCGGTGGTCCGACACCAGCTCGCCGTGCTCGAGCACGATGGGGAAGACCGCCTGGCGCAGCCGCTCGCCGTCCCACGCCTCGCCGCGCAGTCCTTCGGCAGCGGTGTCCCACTCGCCGCGCGTGATGGTCTGGGCGAAGGCCTGAACCTCCGCCCGGAGCCGCCCGATGAAGGCCTTGGGGTCGCGCACGAGGTCTGCTGGGGGGGCCTGGGCGGGGGG
>JBDQIL010000777.1:0-3215 GCA_040264415.1 Myxococcota bacterium | reverse complement strand
GGCCTGGTTCGACGCGGCCGGCGCCTGCCAGCGAGGCGGCTTCCGCCCGCTGCTCGACGTGAGCGCGCTGCCCATGCCCGACCGCGGGCTGCTGCGGGGCCAGTACCGGGCCAACCGGCTCGACCGGGGCCCGATCACCGTGCTCGCCGTGAGCCGGGGCTGCGGCTTCCGCTGCACCTTCTGCACCACCAACGCCATGGACCAGGCCGTAGACCTCGAGCACAAGCGCCGGGTGAGCGCCGCCACGGGCGGCTACGACACCCGCGCGCCCCTGCGAAAGCGCACCGTCCAGCAGATCATCGACGAGTTCCACGACATCGCCGCCAAGGGCTACAAGGGCGTCGAGATCGCCGACAACATCTTCACGTGGGGCCGCAAGCGCACCATCGAGATCTGCGACGGCATCGCACACCACGACCTCGACTGGATCTGCCTCGCGCGGGCCAACATGCTGCACGACCCCGAGGTGATCCAGGCCATGGCGCGGGCGGGCTGCAAGCTGGTCTACATGGGCTCGGAGAGCTTCGATGACGGCCTGCTCGACGACATGGTGAAAGAGCTGAAGGTGCGCGACGTCGAGCTCGCCGTGCGCACCTGTCGCGAGAACGGCGTCGAACCCGAGGTCAGCGTGCTGATCGGCGCGTCCCCCAAAGAAGACTGGGGCACGCTCTGGCGCTCCTGGCGGGCCAGCCGGAGGCTGGGCACCCGCTTCGTGCACTTCAGCGTCGCGCTGCCGGCCCCGTCCACCGAGATGTACGACCAGGCCATGGCCGGCGGCTGGTTCGTCGACGGCGACTTTCGGCCAGCCGACAACCAGCGTGAGGTGATCGTCGATCTCCCCAACCTCAGCCGCAGAGAGCTGCAAGCCGCTTTGAAGCTCGCATATGCGGCACAGTACCTCTCGCCGCGCGGGGTCTGGGAGCACGCCCGCACCGTGCGAAACGTGGGCGATGTTCTGCACAAGGCCCGGGCCGCCGGGGCCCTGTTCCGGTTCCTCGGGCAGCGGGCCGAGCCCCCCGTGGTGCGGGTTCCGGCCGGCCGGGTGACGCCACTCGCCTGACCGGGACCTGCGCGAGCGGCAGGCCGGTTGCATGCACGCCGCGGGGCGTTGCGCCCCCCCCTCGGATCCCGCTACCATAACTACGATGCGACCCCTCCACCCGACGATCGCCCTCCTCCTCTCCAGCGCCGCCCTCACGGGCTGCAAGCTGGGGCTCGAACCCTTCGGTGGATTCGATGACACCGGCCTGATCGACGAAAGCGACGATGGCTTCGACGGCGGCAGCGGCGGGTCGGGCGGAGACGGCGCCGATGGCGGCGGCGGTGGATCGGGCGGAGACGGCGCCGATGGTGGCGGAGACGGCGCCGATGGCGGCAGCGGCGGATCGGGCGGAGACGGCACCGAGCCGCAGGCGCTCACGGTGTCCGGCGCCGACCCCGACTACGGCGTCACCACCGGCGGCACCCGGGTCACCCTCACGGGCGGGCCCTTCGACGGCAGCGCCCGGGTCTGGTTCGGAGCCCAAGAGGGCTCGGTGCTCAGCAGCTCGAGCTCGACCCTCGAGGTCCAGGCTCCGTCCACCGCGTCGGCTGGCGCGGTCGACATTCGGGTGGAGACCACCACCCACGCCGGCCGCCTCGAGTCCGGCTTCACCTACTGGGCCGACGCCGCAGGCCAAGGCACCGCGCTCGGCGTGATGACCTTCACCACCCAGGTGGGCTCGTACTGGTCGGGGGCGACCACGGCTCAGGGGAGCGTGGGCGTCTACCTCACGGGACCGACGACGGTGCGGTGGTGGGAGCTGTTCGCCCCCTCGCTCGACACCTGCGTCAACGAGGCCAGCTTCACCCCCAGCGCGACCGTCCCGCTGCTCGACCCCGAGGTGGGCAGCATCACGCTCACGCCCTCGTCGGGATCGTCGGTGTCCCTCACCTGGGACAGCGCGAAGGGCGGCTTCTTCAACGACTACCTGACCACCTCGACCTTCCGGTCCAACAGCAGCTACCGCATGCAGCCCATGTCGGGCAGCCCGACCTTCCCCGACGTCGGGGTCGACGCGCTGGTGCGCACGCCGGGTCAGCCCTACCTCTACACCCCCGACATCGACGGCTCGTCGGTGCAGTACGTCAGCCGCTACCAGAGCTTCTCGTGGACCACCGCGTCGGCCGACTGGGTGCTGCTGACCATGGCGGTCTGGGACTCGGCGGGCTCGGGCTACCAAGAGGTGGTCAACTGCGTCGTGCGCGACGACGGCAGCTTCAGCTTCGACGGCAGCCGCTTCTCGTCGTGGCCCTACAGCCGGCAGGTCGACATCTACTTCGGCTACGCCTACGAGTCGTACGGCACGATGCCGTGGGACGGCGGCGACAGCCACGTGGTGGGAATCCACCAGATCTACGGCGCGGGCTTCACCTACTGAGCGACCCCGCGCGGGGTGGGGGCAGCCGCACCCGCCAGGTGCCCCCGCGCGTGAGCACCCAGGCGTGCTCGAGGCCGTCGGGCACGATGCGCGTGGGGCGCGCGGGCTCGGGACCCGGCAGGTGCACGACCCGGCCCTGGCCGTCGGCGCCGACGCGGCCCACCGAGCCATCGACGCCGGCGAACCAGCACCCGCCCGCTCCATCGAGGGCCACCGCGGGGATCTCGACGCCGCCGTCGCGGTCGCCGAGCACGTCGTCCACCGAGCCGGGGTCGTCGCCGCCCAGCCGGATGCGCTCGAGGCCGTCGGTGGTGCCCACCCACACCGCGCCGCGATCGGGGGCCACCGACACCGCCGTGCGGGTGCGCATGAAGGGCCGCGCGACGCCGCCCACCACCTGGTAGACCAGCCCGCGGCTCACGACCCACAGCCCGCGGGGACCCGCCATGACCCGGGTGGCCTCGGGCAGCGGCACCGCCAGCTCGACCCGGTGCAGATCGCGCTGCACCCGCCACAACCCCCCGGGCGCCACCACCCAGAGGTGGCCGGCCCAGACGGCCGCGGCGCGGGGCCAGCGACCTCGTGGTCGGCGCGAGCCGCGGCGTCGTGGCCCTCGTGGCCGACAGCGGCGGGCTCTGGGCTGTGGGAGAGCGGGTGGTGTACCTCGATTCACGCGGCGCGCTCGACCAGGTGATGCTGCCGGAGCGGCCCCGCGACGCGGCCGTCTGGGCCGGCCACCTCTGGGTGGTGGCGCCCGGGGGGTTGTGGCGGGTGCAGCGCGATCTGCACCGGGTC
>JBDQIL010000776.1:0-3219 GCA_040264415.1 Myxococcota bacterium | reverse complement strand
GTGGCCGGGGCGCCGGGCACCGGGCCCGCTTTGGGGCAGCCAGCGGCCAGCGTGGGGAGCAGCAGGAGGGCGGCGGACGGTCGGGGTCGGGGCATGACAGGTCTCTCGCGTTCGACGGGGGGGCCGTGGGGCTCTATTCCCTATCGCCCGACCACACCGGAGCGGGCGATGCACCGCGACGACCTGCTGGCGCTCGAACACGCCTCCGACGCCCTCCGGGGCGGCGCGCCCGCCGACCTGCCCGCCCTGCAGGCCTTGGCCATCGAGGCCTGGTCCGGGCGGGGGTCGCGGCCGGTCTGGCAGCCTGGGAGCGTCGACGCCGCGCGCCTCGCGCTCTCCGAGCAGCCGGTCGCCGACGCCGAGCTGGCGGAGGTGCTGCGATCGGCGCTCCTCGAGGTGGGCCTCAACACCACCGCCCCCCGGCACTTCGGCTGGGTGCCCGGCGGCGGGGTGGGGGCGGCCGCCGTCGGGGATCTGCTCGCGGCCGTCACCAACGTCTACGCGGGCTACCGGGTGCCGTCGCCGGGAGCGGTGGAGATCGAAGGCGTGCTCCTCGACTGGCTCCGTCGGCTGGTCGGTCTGCCCTCCTCGGCGGCGGGAGACCTGTGCGCCGGCGGCAGCCCGGCCACCGCCATCGCCCTGCACGCGGCCACGCCGCGGGTAGACCGCGCGCTGGCTGGAGGGGGCCTGGCGATGCAGGCGTCCGACCTCGACGCGGTGGTCTATCTCAGCGAAGAGCGGCACCGCTGCGTGGACAAGGCGCTGGGCTTCATCGGCCACGGCGGCCGCGTGCGCACCGTCGCGGTGGACGCCCGCGGCCGCATGGATCCCCAGCAGCTCGCCGCGCTGCTGGCCGAAGACGCCGCCGACCCAGCCCGCGGGCGCCCCTGGCTGGTGGTGGCCTCGGCGGGCACGACGGGCACCGGCGCCGTCGATCCGCTCCCCGAGATCGCCGACCTCTGCGAACGCTTCGGGCTGTGGTTCCACGTCGACGCCGCCTATGGCGGGCCCTTCTGTCTCACCGAGGCCGGCCGCGCCCGCCTCACCGGCATCGAGCGCGCCGACTCCGTGGTGCTCGATCCACACAAGGGTCTCTTCCAGCCGTACGGCCTGGGGGCGGTGCTGGTGCGCGACGGTCGGCGGCTCTACGCCGCGCACAGCGCGCGGCACGCCTACATCCGCGAAGAGGGGCACCATGACGCGGGGCTCGAGCAGCTCATGGCGGATGGCTCGGCCATGTCGCGGTCGCCAGAGCTGTCGCGCCCCTTCCGCGCCCTGCGGCTGTGGCTCTCCGTGCAGGCGCATGGCGTGGGCGCGTTTCGCGCTGCCCTCGATCACAAGCTGGGCCTGGCGGCGCTCGCCTGGGCCCGCCTCCACGCCCTCCCCGGGGTCGAGGTGGGCCCGCCGCCCGACCTCAGCATCGTGGCCTTCCGGGTGGAGGGCGACGACGCCGAGCAGGACCGCGTGGTGCTGGCCCTGCGCCGAGACCATCGGGTGTTCGTGACCGCGACGGCGTTTCGGGGTCAGACCTGGTTGCGGCTCGCCATCCTCAACCTGCACACCCGGCTCGAAGACGTCGAGGCGGCCCTCGACGCCATCGCCGCCGAGGCGGCGACGGGCGGGATCAGCAGTCGCCCGCGTCGTCCGGGTCCACCTCTTCGAGGAGGTGGGTGACGTCGGGGACCTCATCCGAGGCGAGGATCTCTTCGAAGAGGGCTGCGAGGTACGGCATGGGTGCTCCTGGGCTCACCCCCAGTGACGGCGCCGCGGCCGCGGAGCATGAGGCCCCCAGCCCTCCCGATCGGTCACTCCCCCACGATGTCCACCGAACCGGCCCCGGCGTCTGCGACGAGCACGCGCTCGCTGGCGGCGTCATGGTGGACGCCGTCTACAGCGATGTGGCCCGAGCCCGCGTCGGTGGAGAGGCGCCACGCGCCGCCGTCGACCACCAGCGCGGCCTCTCCTGCGCTCGCGTTGGCGGTCACCGACCGCACCTCGGGCTCGAGCACGGCGTCGATGCTGCCCGCGCCCGTGGCGAGGTCGACCGCGTCGCCGGAGAGGTTCCACGCCTCGATGGCGCCCGCCCCCACCTGAACCCGCACGCTCGCGTCGAGATCCTCCACCGAGACGTCTCCAGACGACAGCCGCACGTCGGCCCAGGCCCCAGGCGGCAAGCTGACCGACAGGTCGCCGACGCAGGCGCCTCGACAGCGCAGATCCAGCCAGAGCACGCCGTCGACCACCTCTCGGTCGAAGCCGTCGTAGCCGAGCCCGCCGAACTCGAGGTCGACGGTGGCCTGACCCTCGGGCCCTGGCGCCACCTCGACCTCTCCGCTGCTCATCTCGACGACCATCCCCACCAGGGGTCCGTCCACCACGAAGGACTCTTCTTCGACCTGCAAGCAGCCCGACAGGGTCGCCCCCATGCACAGCAGCCTCATTCGCGTTCGTTGCATCAAGCACCTCCTCAGGTGCCGGTACAACACCGGCGCGGGGTCGGGGTGTCACCCCACCCGAGCCGCGACGGCCTCGGCGGTCGGACTCAGAGGGCGACGCGCATCCCCAGGTGCCCGCCGAAGCTGTCGTTGAAGCCGATGTTGACCTGGCCGTAGGCCTTCACGAAGAAGATGTCGGCCTGCAGCCCCGCGAAGGCGCGCGGCACCACGAAGTCGCCCGCGCCGGAGTCGGCGAGCGTGAGCGCCGCGGTGCCGATGGTCGTGTCGTTGGCGCCCGCGGAGAGATCGCCGGTGAGCGACAGGTCGCTGTCGGCGGCGCTCTGCAGGTTGGTGTCGACGCCGAAGCCCACGAAGGCCGTGGCCACCAGCAGGCGCAGGTTGGTGGACACCTCCACCGGCACGCTGCGCGAGATGGCGTCGATGCCGTAGCCCCCGCTGGCGTCCCACACGACGTCGCCCGTGTCGATGGGGATGCTGTCTTCAAGGTCCATCGTGAAGTGGGTCTCTTGGTAGCCGGTGGTCAGCGCGAGGCCGCCCCACTCGACCACGTCACCATCGCGGTGCCGCAAGAGCTGCACCTGGAGGTGCCCGCCGAAGTTGACCACGGTGCCGCGAAAGGGGGCGTACGACGGCCGCGCATAGAAGCCGTTCCCAATGGTCGCTAATGGTATCGCCCGTTCAGGGATTGCATCAAGCTTTCGGATTGCATCACGATCTTTTCGGACAAGACTTTGTGGCCGAAGAGCGAAACATGTCCGCATCT
>JBDQIL010000775.1:0-3219 GCA_040264415.1 Myxococcota bacterium | reverse complement strand
TTCGTAGGCTGGAGAGGCATGGTCGGCAGCGTGCTGCGGGCGCGCATGTCGGCCGAGGGCGACTGGGCCGGGCTCGAGCCCGTCTTCTTCTCCACGTCGAACCCCGGCGGCGACCCGCCCGACGTGGGCGTGACGGCCCCGCCCCTGGCCGACGCCCACGACCTCGACGCGCTGGCGAGCGTGCCGATCATCGTCTCGTGCCAGGGGGGCGCCTGGACCGAGCGGGTTCACGGCCCCCTGCGGGCGCGCGGCTGGCGGGGGCACTTCATCGACGCCGCCAGCACCCTGCGCATGCGCGACCACGCCGTCATCGTGCTCGATCCCCTCAACCGCGCCGCCATCGACCGGGCGCTCGACGACGGCACCCGCGACCTCATCGGCGGCAACTGCACCATCTCGCTCATGATGATGGCGGTGGGGGGCCTGTTCCAGCGCGGCTGGGTGGCGTGGGCCACCTCGATGACCTACCAGGCGGCTTCGGGAGCCGGCGCCCGCCAGATGGCCGAGCTCGTCGCCCAGATGCGTGACCTCGGCGAGGCCGCGGGCCCGTGGCTGGGCGACCCCGCCCGCGACGCCCTGGGCCTCGAGCGGGCCGTGACCGACCGCATGCGCCACCCCGACCACCCCACGAGCCAGCTCGGCGCGCCCTTGGCCGGAAGCCTGGTGCCCTGGATCGATCGAGACGTGGGTGGCGGCCAGTCCCGCGAAGAGTGGAAGGCGCAGGCCGAGGGCAACAAGCTGCTCGGCCTCGACCCGCCGGTCCCCATCGACGGGGTCTGCGTGCGCACCGGCACCCTGCGCTGCCACGCCAACGCGCTCACGCTGTCGCTGAACCGCGACGTGCCCCTGGCCGACATCCAAGACGCCATCCGCCAGACCTCGGCCTGGACCCGCCTGATCGACAACACCCCCGAGGCCAGCCGCGCCGCGCTCACCCCCGCGGCGGTCACCGGCGGGCTCACCGTGCCCGTCGGGCGGGTGCGCCGGCTGTCCACGAGCCCCCGCCACATCTCGGCCTTCACCGTAGGCGACCAGCTGCTGTGGGGGGCCGCCGAGCCCCTGCGGCGCGCGCTCGCCATCGTGCGCGGCCGCCTCTGATCAGACCAGCACGCCCCGCTGGGCCTGGGTGGGCGCGGGCAGCGGGTCGACCCCGAGCCGCTCCAGCAGGTTGATCTCGATGGTGCGGGCGAGGTTCGACAGGGGCAGGTCGTTGGGGTCGAGCTCGAAGGGGTCTTCGAGCTGGGAGCCCATGCTGTCCAGGCCCAGGAAGGCATACGAGATGAACAGCACCACCAGCGGCGTGACGTGGCCCACCTGCGAGGCGATGCCGAAGGGCAGGGCCAGGCAGTACAGCGCGACGAGCCGGTGGGTGAGCATGGTGTAGGACAGCGGGACGGGCGTGTTCTTGATGCGCTCGCAGCCCCCCTGGATGTCGGTGAGGCCGGTGAGCGAGGCCTCGAGGATGGGCAGATGGAAGGGGTCGATCCAGCCACGCTCCAGCGCGAAGCGCAGGCGCCGCCCCATGGCCGAGGACAGCGCATAGGGCACGTTCGACGACGACGTGAGCGCGGCCCGCTCGGCCTCGGGCACCCACGGGTCGACCGCGTCGAGCGTGATCTCGGTGCGCAGGTGGTACTTCAGCCCGTAGGCGAAGCCGATGGTGCGGCGGATCATCTCGTCCTTGAAGGCGGCCACCTCGGCGGCCTCGGCCGGATCATCGGTGAAGACGAGGTCTTGGATCTGGCGGGCCTGCGACCGGGTGGTGTTGATGAGGGCCCCCCACAGCTTGCGGGCCTCCCACCACCGGTCGTAGCAGGCGTTGTTGCGAAAGCCTAGGAAGATCGAGAGCGCCAGCCCGATCAGCGAGAAGGGGATCGTGGTCAGCGTGAAGCGGTTGGGGTCGTCGAGGTAGAGCAGCTCGGTGGCGCCGATCGAGATGACGGTGAGCATGAGCAGCATGGGCCACACGTCGGCGAGCGCGCTGCCGCGCAACAGGAACAGGGTGCCGGGGAAGGCGCGCTTCGGGCGGACGAGCATGGGAGACACCTCGGGTCGGGTGCGCCCGCGTAGCCCGCCGGCGGGGAGAGAGGCAGCCGCGCCCCTCCCGCGCCACGGCCCCGTCACACAGCTGGATTAGGCACAGGCGCCCGCCTGGAACGGAGCGAACCATGGCCCACGACCCCGACCACATCGGCACAGCGCTGACCCCCACCGCCACCCGCGTGCTGTTCTTGGGCAGCGGAGAGCTGGGCAAAGAGGTGGTCATCGAGCTGCAGCGCCTGGGCATCGAGGTGGCCGCAGCCGACCGCTACGCCAACGCCCCGGCCATGCAGGTCGCCCACCGCGCGCACGTGCTGCCCATGACCGACGGCGCGGCGCTGCGGGCCCTGGTGGAGCGCGAGCGCCCCGACCTCATCGTGCCCGAGATCGAGGCCATCGCCACCGACACCCTGGCGGCGCTCGAGGCCGAGGGCTTCCACGTGATCCCCACGGCCCGGGCCACGCAGCTCACCATGGACCGCGAGGGCATCCGACGGCTCGCCGCCGAAGCGCTCGGCCTGAAGACCTCGCCCTACCGCTTCGCCGGCAGCCTGGCCGAGTACCGGGCCGCGGTCGAGGCCGTGGGCCTGCCCTGCGTGGTCAAGCCGGTGATGTCGAGCAGCGGCCGGGGTCAGAGCACCGTCCAGGCCGCCGCCGACATCGACGCCGCCTGGCAATTCGCCCAAGACGACGCCCGCGGCGGCGACGGCAGCGTGCAGCGCGTCATCGTCGAGGGCTTCGTGGACTTCGACTACGAGATCACGCTGCTCACCGTGCGCCACATCGACGGCACGGCCTTCTGTCCGCCCGTGGGCCACCGCCAGGTGGACGGCGACTACCACGAGAGCTGGCAGCCCCAGCCCATGACCGGCGCCGCCCTCGCCGTGTCCCAGGATGACCGCGCTGGCGCCGGCGGCGCGCACCGCGATGTCGGGCACCGGCAGCCCGAGGATGGCGCGGGCGTGCAGCGCGAACTCGCTGAGATCCTGGCTGACCAGGGTGACCATGCCGGTGTCGTGGGGGCGCGGGCTCACCTCCGAGAACCACACGGTGTCGCCCTTGCAGAAGAACTCCACCCCGAACAGGCCCCGCCCACCCAGGGCGGCCGTGACCGCCCCGGCCATGCGCTGGGCCTCGATCAGGGCGGCGGGCGTCATGGGCTGGGGCTGCCAGCTCTCG
>JBDQIL010000774.1:0-3223 GCA_040264415.1 Myxococcota bacterium | reverse complement strand
CTGCACCACGCCGCCCGCCGGGCGGGTCCTCGTCTGGCGCGCTGCCGGGGCCGGGTCAGCGGCGGGGCGGGAGCAGGCCCTCGTTGACCATGTCGTCGATGACCTCGTCGTCGAAGTCGATGTCGGGGTCATCCTCGTCGATCGCTGACAGCTCGGTGATGAGCTTCTCCGTGGCCGTGCCCCAGTCGGTCATGCCCTTCTCGGCCGCTCGCTTGGCCTCGGGCGCCAGGCGGGCGCTGCGCTTGCCCAGGGTCTGGTTGGCGATGCCCTGCAAGAGGGCCTGCAGCCCCTCGATGGACTGCATCCGCTCGTGGCCGGCCTGGGTCGTGGGCGACGGCTTGGTGCGGTCGCGGCCGTCGAGGGTGTCCTGCTTCTTGGCTTCCATGTAGGCGACTCGTGCAGGGCGGTACAGCGCCATGGTGAACTGGGGGACCACCCACTGCAGCGCCACGAGGTCGGCGACGACGCCCCGTCGCACGGCGTCATCGGAATTGGTCTCGATGGCCGTGGCGATCAGCGCCCGGACCCCGGCGGGGATGTTCGCCAGGGCGTGCAGCATCGCCTGGGTGCCCAGGGTGATGTACTGGGCCAGCGTGGCCGATGCCTCGTCGTCTTGGAGCGGCGGCCCGTCGGGCCCGGGCGCCTCGGGCAGGGCGAAGCTGGCGGTGCTGGTCTTCAGGTCCTCGATCAGCGCCGTCATCTTCGACTCGGCCTCGCTGGTGTCGGACAGGTCGACGACCCGCTTGAGCACCTGGGTGCGCGGGTTGCTCTCGCGGAACACCAGGTCGTGGTCGACCCCGTCCACCTCGATCGCGATGGCCTCGACGGCCAGCGCGGTGATCTGCTCGAGATCGTCTCCGGCCTTCAGCGTCTTCACGCGGGTCTGACCGAGGGCGATCTTGTCGATCAGCGAGTTGATGCCGGCCAGGATGCCCCGCACGGGCTGGTCGAGCTGGGGGAGGGCGATCGCGCGCGCCCGCAGCTTGCCGAGCGCGGTCTTCATCTCTTCGGCGCTCCCGAAGGTCTCGGGCACCTTGTGGAACGTGCGCTCGTCTTCTCGGGGCTCTCGGAGCAGCCAGAGCCGCGTGAGGGGCCAGGCGGAGATCACGGGGCGGTAGATCTCCACCTCGTTGAGGAGGAGGATGCGCTCGCGGAAGACCGCGCAGACCCGCTCGTAGTGGTCGAGAGACTCGCCCAGCGGGGCGGCCTGCGCCCATTGGAACAGCTGGTTGTAGCGCTGCTTGAGCAGCGCGACCGCCTGGCCGCAGCCCCCGACCGTGGGCAGGTCGATGGGAGCGGTGAGCCAGGACGTGTCTTGGACGTGCGGGTCGAGGGCGGTCGCGATGGGCAGGAGGCCCATGGCGATGGACTGCGCCTCCCGCATCGATGGGATCCAGCCCTTGAGCATCTGCTCGTCGGCCTTGAGCACCG
The DNA here is from genome assembly GCA_040264415.1 of Myxococcota bacterium. GTDB lineage: Bacteria > Myxococcota_A > UBA796 > UBA796 > UBA2385 > M30B51. Next base: position 1,792 of record JBDQIL010000774.1, on the reverse strand, counting down.
CGTCGAGCGAGACCGCCTGGTCGTACTTGCGGGTGGTGTCGTCGATCTTGCCCTTCGCCTTCTGCTTGAGCGCGCCCTCCTCGTGCTTGCCCACCCAGACCGCGATGTCGGACCGCGCGGCCTGGACGTCGGAGAGCGCCGCGCTGGCCTGGTCGATGTCGAGCGACCCGGTGCCCAGCTTCGTCTCGAAGGACCGGACGTGTTCAACCAGCTTGGCCCAGGTGCCCCCGCGCCACTTGCTGATGCCGCTGGCCTCGTCGGGCAGCACGGTCGCCAGCTCCATGTCCATGCCGCGGGTGGACAGCAGCACCCCCATCTTGTTCAACCACGCGCGCTTCTCTTCTTCGAGGGTGGGCATCTGGGAGCTTCGATGATGGCGATGCGCTTGGCGTATCGAGGGAGCGGCGTCCGAGCCATGGCCCGGTGTGGTCTGGGGGTGGACGCGCTCGACCCACCCCGCCGACCGGGGAGCGGGCGCCCGTCCGTGTTCTTCGGGCGCCCTACGAGCTGCAGCTCAACATCGAACACCCCGGCCGATCGCGCGCCCAGTCGGGCCGCTTCTTGGCGAAGGCCTCGAGCCCCGCCCGCTCTGCATACGGCTGTCGCATCACGTCGAGCAGCGCGGTGATGCGGGCGGGGTCGCCGGCCTCGGCCTGGTCGATGGCCTCCTGGGCCAGGTAGTTGCGCATCACGTAGAGGGGGTTGACGGCGTTCATGGCGGCGCCTCGGTCCCCATCCGGCCGACCGTCGGCCGAGAGGCGGGCGGCGTAGCGCACCAGCCAGGCGCGCCAGGCCTTGCGGTGGTGGGGCTCGGGCTCGGCGTAGAACGCAGACTCGAGGGGGGCCAGGGCGTCGTCGCCGGCGGCTCGCACCGCGGCGGGGTCGCTCCAGACCTGGGCCAGCCCGCGGAAGGCCAACGTGAAGTCCGTCTCGACCAGCTGAAGGCCGGCGAGCAGGTCTTGCCACAGGGCCACGTCGGTGTCGGGCTCGAAGGTGCGCAGGCCCAGCTTGGCGGCGGCGTTGGTGCGCTCGGCGTCGCTCCAGGCCTGCTGGTAGGCGTCGAGTCCGGCCTGAAAGCCCTTCGTGGTGCGCACCAGGGGGTAGAGGCCCTCGGCCAGCTTGACCAGGTTCCAGCCGGCCACCTGGGGCTGCTGGCCGTAGCGGTACCGGCGGCCGCCGGCGTCGGTGAGGTTGGGGGTCCAGTCGGGGTCGTAGTCGTCGAGCCAGCCATACGGGCCGTAGTCGATGGTCAGCCCCAGCAGGCTCATGTTGTCGGTGTTCATCACCCCGTGCACGAAGCCCACGCGCATCCAGTGGGCCACCATGTCGGCGGTGCGGCGGCAGATCTCGGCGTACCAGGCGTGAATCACGTCGGCGTCGATGGGGGCATCGGGCGTGGGCAGCAGGTGGGCGAAGTGGGTGCGGATGGCGTGCTCCACCACAGCGCGCAGCGTGTCTTCGTCGTCGCGGGCCATGTGGATCTGCACGCTGCCGAAGCGCAAGAAGCTGGGCGCCACGCGGCACACCACCGCGCCGTGCTGCGCTCGAGCATCCGCGAATTCCTGTGCTCCGAGGCCATGTTTCACCTGGGCGTGCCCACCACCCGCGCGCTCTCGCTGGCCACCACCGGCGACGCCGTGGTGCGCGACATGCTCTACGACGGCCACCCCCGCCCCGAGCCCGGCGCGGTGGTGTGCCGCGTGGCGCCCAGCTTCTTGCGCTTCGGCAGCGTGCAGATCCACATGGCCCGCGACGACGAAGACACGCTGCGCGCTGTGGTGGAGCACGCCAT
>JBDQIL010000773.1:0-3233 GCA_040264415.1 Myxococcota bacterium | reverse complement strand
GTCGGTCGGGTCGGGCTCGGTGTCCGGGCTGTCGCCCGGGGCGGGGTCGTCGGCGGGCGCGGCCTGCGCGGCTGGTTCGGCCCCGCCGTCGGCGGGCTGAGCCGGGTCGGGGGACCCGAGTTCGGCGGCGTCGTCTGGAGCGAGCGCCGTGTCGTCGAGGGTGGTCGCGTCGTCTGCGGGCGCATCGTCTGCGGGCGCGTCGTCTGCGGGCGCGTCGTCTGCGGGCGCGTCGTCGGCCACTGGCGGCGCCGCGGCGACGATCACGCGGGCGGCCCGAAGCAGCCGGCCGTGCAGGCGGTAGCCGGCGTTGACCTCACGGAGGACCGCGCCGGGGGGCACCGCCTCAGAGACCTCCTGGGCGAAGGCCTCGTGCAGCTCGGGCGCGAAGGGGGTGCCGGGTTCGGCGGCGACCCGCTCGACCCCGAGCCGGACCAGCGCGGCCTCGAACTGGCCCGCGATCATCTCGAGGCCCTCGATGACCCGCGCTGGATCGTCGTCGGCGTGGTCCATCGCGAGGCGGAGGTTGTCGATGGGCGGCAGCAGCGCGGCGAGCACCTTGCCCGGCGCGGCCTGGTGCGCCTCAGCCAGTTCCTTGAGGCGGCGCTCGGCGGCGCGGGCCAGCCCCTGCTCTCGGAGGTCCTCGCTCTGCTGCACCGCGGCTTCGGCCTGGAGCGCGCGCTCTGCCGCGGCGTCGCGGGACTCCCGAGCGATGTCGAGGCGCCCCTCGGCGCGCTCGGCGCGCTCCTTCCATCGGCGCGCGAGCATCATGGCCTTCCGCTTGTCAGCGAGGAGCGCCTGGCGCTCGGTCTCGGCCTCGGCCTCGGCAGCAGCGCGGGTGTCACGGACCGCCTGCGCCTGCTCCTCGAGCTGATCGACCCGGTCGAGGGCGGCGTCGAGGGCCGCCTGCAGATCGGACAGCTCGGCCTCGAGGTCGAGCTCGGGGCCCTCGTCGAGGGGGGCTCCATCGTCGCCCTCTTGGTCGAGGTCGTCGTCCGACCCATCGGTCTCGAAGACCACGTCGAAGTCGCCGTCGTCCGAGGCGAGATCGCCGTCATCGTCGGCGCCCTCTGGATCGAACGGCTCGGCCTCATCGACCTCGAGGTCGGCGGCGAAGGCGTCCATCTCTTCGGGATCGGCGGGTCGGGGGCGGGTCCGCGCCTCGACGGCGGCGAGGGCCTCTGCGAGGAGGTCGTCCCCGACGTCCAACGCGAAGTCGCCATCCCCGGCCGGAGGCGGGGACGGTGCGTCGCTGTCTCCATTGGAGTGGGGGTCGGTCACGGGCGTCAAGGGGGGCTTGAGGGCGGAATAGTTCAGGCCAGCGGGGGGCCGTTGTCAAGCCGCGGCCCCGTGACCCGCTCACCAGCGGGCGAAGGGCCCCGGTCGGCAGGACGCAGGCTGGCGCAGAGGTGCCGTACCACGCCGTCGGCGACGGGGACACCGGCAGGCGACAGGGCCAGCCGCCCCCCCCGGGCGGCCAAGAAGCCGGCGCGGGTGAGCGCGGCGACCGCGGCCGGGGCGAGGGCGTGGCCGAAGCGACGTGGCAGGTCGGCGGGGTCGAGGCCGTCTTGGTGGCGCAGGGCCGTGAGCACGAGGTCAGCGGCGGCCTCGCGGGGGCTCGGGCGCGTCGGGGCGCCGCCCAGATCGGCGAGCCAGGCGTCCACCGGCCCGTGGTTCTCGGTGCGCACCCCGTCGGGGCGCAAGCCGTGGGCGCCGGGCCCGAGCCCTGCGTACGCGCCGCCGCGCCACACCGCCTCGTTGTGGCGTGAGCGATGGCCCGGCCGGGCGTGGTTGCTGACCTCGTAGCCTTCGAGGCCCGCGCCCGCGAGGCGCTCTCGCACCCGATCGAACTGGGCGCGCCAGGCGTCGTCGTCGAGCTCGACCAGGCGGCCCCGGTCGCGGGCGCGGGCGAAGGGCGTGCCCGGCTCGAAGGTCAACCCGTACAGCGCGACATGGGGTGGATCGTGGGCGAGCAGGGCGTCGAGGTCGGCGTCGAGCTCGGCGAGGGTCTGGCCGGGCAGCGCGAAGATGAGGTCGACCGACCACGACCGCAGGGGCAGCGCCGCGACCGCGCGCACCAGCGCGTCGGCGTCGCGGACCGTGTGGCCCCGGTTGAGCAGGCGAGCGAGCCGGGGCTGGAAGGTCTGCAGGCCCAGGCTCAGGCGGTTGATTCCAGCGTCGATCAGGGCCGCGAGGCCGTCGCGGTCGAGGGTGCCCGGGTTGACCTCGGCGGTGACCTCGGCCGCCGCTGAGAGCGGGATGGCCGCACGGATGGCCGCGAGCTCGGCCGGCGGAGCCAGAGAGGGGGTGCCGCCGCCGAAATACAAGCTGTGCGCGCGGCCCGGGAACCACGCGCGCTCGGTGGCCCACTCTGCCTGCACCCCGCGCCCCCAGCTCGCCCAATCGGCCTCGCGGTCGGGATAGACGTTGAAGGCGCAGTACGGACAGCGGACCCGGCACCAGGGCGCGTGCACGTAGACGCCGAAGTCGGAGGGGGTAGACACGGGGCGCCGTTATCCTCGCCGGGCCGGGGGTGGCGACTGCGCGAAAGGGCCCCATCGGGCTGACCGGTCCCGGCGGGGCGGCTATGGCGCCGACCATGACGCAACTGCACACCCTCGACAACGGCCTGCGGGTCGCCGTGGACCCGGGCGGCTCCGTGCCCGTGGTCGCCGTCCAGCTCTGGTTCGACGTGGGCTCTGCCCGCGAGCCGGGGCCGCTCGCAGGCGCCGCCCACCTGCTCGAACACATGCTCTTCAAGTCGAGCGTGGAGCTGCCGGCCGGCGAGGCGGTGTCGCGCCTCGAGGCCGCCGGAGGGTCGCTCAACGCCTGGACCTCGCTCGAGCAGACCGCGCTGTTCGTCACGCTGCCGGCGCACCAGCTCGAGCGCGCGATCGCCACGTTGGCCGAGATGGCGACCCGCCCGCGGCTCGATCCGGCCGAGCTGAAGCCCGAGCGCGGCGTGGTGCTCGAAGAGCTGCGCGAGGCGCTCGACGACCCCGCCGACGTGCTCGCGCAGGAGCTGCGTCAGCGGGCCTTCGGGGACCACCCCTACGGGCGGCCGATCCTGGGCACCGAGGAGACCGTGGGCGCCCTGACCGCCGACCGCCTGCGGGGCTTCCATGGCCCCCACTACCAGCCGGCCAACGCCGCGCTGGTGGTGTGCGGGCCGGTCGATCCCGAGGCGGTGCTCGCGCTCGCCGCGGCCCACCTCGGGGCCCCGGGCGCGCCGCCGC
>JBDQIL010000772.1:0-3234 GCA_040264415.1 Myxococcota bacterium | reverse complement strand
GGGGCCGCCGTCAACCAGGCCCTCGCGCGTGGGCTCGGGCGTGCCCACAGGCGGCGGCGGATCGACGGCCTCGGTGGCGTCTTGGGTGGACGACGACACCGCAGGCGGATCCTGATTTCGCCGGCTGAAGGCCGCCGCGGCGCCGGCCACCGCGGCCCCCGCTACGAAGGCCCCCGCGGCGAGCGCGGCCCCGCCGGCGCCGGCCGGGGCCGGCGCGACCGCCGCCGACTCCGCCTCATCGGCGCCGGCGTCGACCTGCGCATCGACGGCACCGGCCATGCCGAGCACGCTGCCGTTCCCGAAGGCGAACTCGTCGGTGGGCAGCGATCGCTCATGGGCGGGCAGCGCGGGGTCGGTGTCGGCCAGCAAGGCCTCGAGCATGGCGTCGAGGTCGCTGACGGTGCATCGACGAGCCGGATCGACCTGCATCGAGACCGACAGCACCCGGTTCATGCGCTCGACGTCCACCATCGGGTCTTGGTCTCGCACGACCTGCGGGGGCAGGTTGTCGGACAGCATCTGGAAGCTGTCCTCGGGATCGAGCCGATCGGCGAAGCGCACCACGTGTCGCGCCATCATCGTGAAGTAGAGCAAGGCGCTGACCGAGTAGACGTCGGCGGCCTCGGAGACCACGCCGCCCACGAATTGTTCGGGCGCCGCGTAGTGGGGCGTGCCCACGAAGGCCCCGACGCGGGTGATCCCGCTGCCCAGGCTGCCCTGCACCTTGGCGATGCCGAAGTCGGCCACGCGCACGACCGGCTGCTCATCGCCCTCGACCGGGCGCGCGAGCAGGACGTTCTCGGGCTTCAGGTCGCGGTGGACGATGCCCCGCTCGTGGGCCTTCTCGAGGGCCCAGCAGATCTGCCGGCCGATCACACAGGTCTGCTTGACCGACAACGTGCCCACCCGCCGCATGTGGTCGAGCAGGCTGCCGCCGGCTTCGAAGCGGGTGATCAGGTAGGGCGAGTGCCCCGCCCGGTGGACGAAGCCCAAGTACTGAACGATGTTTGGGTGGTCGAGCTCTTGGATGATCTGCGCCTCGGTCGCGAGGCGGCGCACATACGGCCCCTGATCGCGCGCAGCGAGCAGCACCTTGACGGCGAGCTTCGGACCGACCTCGTCGCCCACCGGGCCGAGCTCTCGGGCCATGTAGGTGACCCCCGCGCCGCCCACCGCCAGCATCCGGTGGATGCGGTAGTTGCGATCGAAGACCTCGCCAGGCTCGTAGATCCGGCCCCATCCGTCGCGGGGTGTCTTGCGGCGACAGGACAGGTTCGGGCACTGCGCCGGGTCGGCCTCGAACGTGGTCAGGCATCGCGTGCAGTAGCGCTTTGCGGGGGACGCTTCGGTCATCCGGGCCGGCTGGTCTGGAGGGAATGCCCTCCGGGGAGAGCGGAGGGCGCGCTTGCGCGGTAACCTCCCCTATCGGAGGAGACATGCGCCAATTCCTGATCTTGACCCTCCCCTGCCTGCTCCTCGCGTGCAACTCGGGTTCTGGTTCCACCGACGCCGATGGAGACGACGTCAACGGCGATGACAGCGGCCAGGAAGACGCGGGGCCGCAGCCCGCGCCGCTGACCACCCCGACGGGCGGCTGCCCCGACCTCAGCGAGAGCGGCGGCTACACCATCGACTCGTCCGGCGAAGAGCGCGCCTTCGAGATCCTGGTCCCCGACCCGATGCCGGACGGTGAGATCGGGCTCGTGTTCTTCTTCCACGGCATTGCGAACGCGGGCTCCAACCCCGCGGCGCAGACCGCGAGCAGCCTGCGCATCCAAGATCTCGCCGACGAATACGGCGTGGCTGTGGTGCTGCCCGAGGCGCCGGTCCAGTCCCTCGCGGGCGTGTCCTTCCACCTGTGGGACCTCGCCCTCGAATCCGACCACGACCTCGTGCTCTACGACGACCTGCGCGCGTGCGTGGCCGAGCAGCACCCGGTCGATCTGCACCGCGTCGTGGCCACCGGCTTCTCGGGCGGCGCCCTGTTCACCACCGTGGTGGGCGCCAACCGCGGCGACACCTTGGCCGCCATGGTCGAGGGGTCGGGGGGCGCCAACATCGACGTGCCCATCTGGACCGAGCCGGGCGCCGCCTGGACCGGATCCGACACCGCCTTCCCCAGCCTGCTCATCACGGGCGGTGATTCTGACGTGTGGCCCGAGGGCTTCGAGATCGTAGACTTCGTCGACGCCACGGACACGCTTCAGGGCGCCCTGGTGGACGAGGGTCACTATGTCGTCCGCTGCGATCACGGCCGCGGTCACACGCTCACGAACACCGCGTGGGAGTTCATGATCGACTGGTCGGTGAGCCACCGCTTCGGCGAGGTGTCTCCCTGGGCAGCCGGCGAGCTCTCGATCCCGCAGACCGACGACTGCGCCGCGGTCGAGTAGTCGAGCGCAGGGGCCGGGGTCGCCTCAGGCCCCGCCCAGGAAGCGCTCGAGCGGCAGCACGCAGAAGCCCCAGGCCGACGCCGTGCTCCAGTCTACTCGGAACACGTCGAGGCCTCGGCTCGAGGCCCCGGTGTCGAGGGTGTAGCCGCAGCCCGAGTAGCCGTACCGGTTCGGCCGCACGGCCTTGGCGTCTCGCTCGTCGCAGCTGAGCACGCCCAGCGCGTCTTGGCCGGGGGGCTCGCCCTCGAGCGGCCGACAGAGCCACGAGGACTGCACGTCGAAGAGGGTGATCTTCCAGTCTTTTCGGGCCTTTCGGGTGGAGTCGCGCGGCGCCATGCCGAGCCCTTGCAGCAGCCGACCCACGTCGGTGCCTTCGGTGCGGACCCACTGTCGCAGGTCGGCGACCCGCACCACCTCGAGGGTGTGACCGCCCCCCACCCGGGCCCCGGCTCGTGAGACCCAGGCCACCTGCATGGACTCGGGCGCCTCGGTGAGGGCCTGACAGGCCTGGGCGTGGGCCGCAGGGGCGGCGATGAGGGCGGCCATCAAGGAGATCATCGGGGATCCGGGGGCGGGGACAGTCGGAAGGTCTGCCGAACCGACGTACCCAGCCGCCCGCGGGCGTGCACGGTGCCTTGCACCACCGGGGGTAGATCATCGGGCAGCAGAGGAAGGCGCAGGGGGACCCGGACGGCGTCGCCGGCGGGGTGCATCGTGCCGTCGAGGGTCGTCCGTCGCGCCTGCGGATGGCCGACCACGCTCCACTCCACCTGCTCGAGCACGAGCGCCCGCAGCGGGAGGATGGACAGGGTGACCGCGCCGGGCTCGGCGGGAGGCGCCC
>JBDQIL010000771.1:0-3234 GCA_040264415.1 Myxococcota bacterium | reverse complement strand
TCCGCGCGGCCGTCCGCGCCGGCGTGCGCGACATCCCGTGGGCGCTGCTGCTCGATCTGGCGGATCTGTTCACCGAGCGGGGCCTGAGCGTGGGGGTCGGCGGCTACCCGCTGCGCGCGGCCGCGGCCCGCATCCGTCGGCCGGTGCTGATGGTGGCCGCCCGACAAGACCGACAGTGCCCCGTCGAGAGCGTGCGCGACGCCGCCCGGCGGATCCCCGGCGCGCGCCTGCTCGAGGTGGGCGGCGACGGCGCGCCCGGCGAAGGCTACGGCCACCTAGACCTGATGACTGGCGGGCGGGCCCCCGAAGAGGTCTTCGCGCCCATCTGCCGATTCCTCGCCGACCCCGACCCCCTGGAGACCCCGTGAAGCGCGAGACGATGGCCGTGGACAACGGCGCGGGCTGGCAGCTGGAGCTCACCCGCTTCTGGGACCCTGACCGCCTCGACCGCTCCCGGCGGCCGCTGGTGATGGTGCCTGGCTACGCGATGAACAGCTTCATCCTGAGCTTCCACCCGTCGGGACCGTCGATGATCTCGTATCTGGTGGACGACGGTCTGGAGGTGTGGACCACCGACCTGCGGGCGCAGGGGGGCTCTCGCCGCACGGGGCGCCGGCGCCTGATGCACTTCGGCGACCCCTTCGGCCTGGGGGAGCTGGCCCTCGATGACCTGCCGGCGATGCTCGGCCGGGTGCGGGCCGAGACCGCGAGCACCGCCGATGCCATCGACGCGGTGGGCTGCAGCCTCGGGGCCACCATGCTCTACGCCTACCTGGCCCACCACACCACCGACCACGGCCTCGGCTCGATGCTGGCCATCGGCGGCCCCCTGCGCTGGGAGTCGGTCCACCCCGCCCTGCGGCTGGCCTTCTCCTCGCCCCGCGTGGCTGGGCTGCTGCCCTTCGCCGGCACCCGGGCGCTCGCGCGGCTCGCGCTCCCGGTCGTCAAGCGAACCCCAGGGCTGCTCTCGCTCTACATGAACGCCCGGGAGATCGACCTGTCGAACGCCGACGCGCTGGTGCAGACGGTGGAAGACCCGGTGCCCTACATCAACCGGCAGGTGGCCCACTGGGTGCGCGATCGCGATCTGGTGGTGCGGGGGGTCAACACCACCGACGCCCTGCGCGGCCTCGACCTCGACGTGCTGGTGGTGCTCGCCAACCGCGACGGCATCGTGCCCGCCGACGCGGCTCGGTCGGCGCAGGCCATCATCGGCGCCCACCGGGTGGACGTGCTCGAGGTGGGCACCGAAGAGCGCTGGTACGCCCACGCCGATCTCTTCAGCGGGCCGCGGGCCGACGCCGAGGTCTTCGAGCCGATGCGCGCCTGGCTGCGGGGGCGCTGACCCCGCAGTCGGGCGCTCAGGCGGCGGAGAGCACCTGGTGCACCATGTTGCGGATCGCCGTCTCGGGGTCGCCGGCCACCTGCGCCAGCCCCTTGAGCTCGAGCGCCACCAGGCCGTGGCAGGTGCCGAAGAGGGTCCAGGCGAGGCTGTCGGCGCTGCCCCGCAGGCGGCGCTTCGCGGCGACCCGGAAGACCGCGTCGCGGAGCAGCATCCAGCTCGCGAAGGCCTTCTTCTGCAGGTCTTCGTCGGGGCTCCAGCCGGGCAGGGCGTCACCGAAGACCACCCGGTAGTGCCCGGGCGAGTCGAGGGCGGCCTGGCGATAGGCCAGGCACAGGTCCTCCACCTCGGTGGGGCCGCGCTTCACGGACCGCTGGGCCTGGACCATGCGCTGGATGCCGTCGAGGTACAGCGCGTCGAAGACCCCCCCCTTGCTGCCGAAGCGGGTGTAGATGGTCATCGTCGTGGTGCCGGCCTCGCTGGCGAGGCGGCGGTTGGTCAGCGCCTCCGGGCCCTCGGCGGCGAGCAGGCGACTGGCGGCCTGCAGCACGGCGAGGGCGGGGGCGTCGAGCGCCTCGGGAACCTGGGACATGCGGCCTCCAGCAGGGGATGCCGCTGATATATCACCGTCCGCGGGCGTACTTCAAGTTGCCGTTGGTGGCATCGTAGTAGGTCAGGTGGACCGCACCCGAGCTCTGGTCGATGGCCATGTCCACGCCCTGCCCCACGTCGGCGTCGTCGTCGATGACGAAGGTGACGAAGCCGGTGCCGTCGTCGTGGGCGCCCTTGAGCTGCGCGTTCGTGGTGTCGTAGTAGACGATGTAGGGCTCGTCGGAGCTGTTGAAGGCCAGCTGGGCGAAGGCGCCCACCGCGCCGGTGCTGTCGACGAGCTCGCTGGTCCACGAGCCGCTGCTGTCGCGGCAGCCGTAATACAGGTCGCTGGAAGCGTTGTCTTGCCAGGCCGTGCACTGGGTGTCGTCGGACATCAAGGCGAGCGACGTGTAGATGCCGTCGTTGGCGATGGTCTCAGAGTAGGTGAGCGTGTCGAGGTCGGTGTCGAAGCGCGTGAACTGGGCCTCGGGCTGGGTGCCGAAGGTGTAGGGCGCCGACGGGTCGTAGTAGGCCACGTTGACGTAGTCTTGGCTGTCGAGGGCGATGCTGGGGAAGTACCCCGACTCGCACACCGACACGCAGGTCACGATGTAGTCGACCGCCACGGTGACCGACGCGCCGAAGCTGGTGTAGTCGGTGACGTAGGGCAGCCCGTTGTCGTCGTCGTACCAGGCGAAGGTGGGCAGGTTGCTGCTGTCGATGTCGAGGGTGACCCAGTAGCCGAGGTTGGTGGAGCCCCAGGAGCTGTAGTCCTCGACGATGTACTCGCTCGACCAGGTGCCCGACGCGTCGATGTACTTGAAGTCGAGCTCGGTGTAGCCGGTGCTGCTGTAGTCGTACCAAGTGTAGGCGAGCTGGAACCGGTCGGCCGAGTCCACCTTCCCGTCCATGAACTCACCCGAGATGGCGCCGGTCCAGCTCACGAAGGTGGCCGGGCTGGTCCAGGTGCCGGCCGCGTCGCGGAAGATGTACTGGATGGTGCCGCCGTCGATGTCGCCGTAGGCGATGTGCAGCTGGCCCGCCGAGTCCACGTCGATGGCCGACGGGTAGCCCACGTCGTTGCTGCTGGTGTCGAGGTCGCGGGTGAAGAACCGCTCGTCGACGTCGCCGTCGCAGTCGTCGTCGAAGCCGTTCGAGGTGTCCTCGAACTCGCCGGGGTTGGCGTCGGGGTTGTTGTCGTCGCAGTCGTTGGCGGCGAGGTAGCCGTCGCCGTCGACGTCGTCGTCGCGGGTGCCCTCGTCGCAGTCCTCGTCGACGCCGTTGTAGGGGATCTCCGAGGC
>JBDQIL010000770.1:0-3235 GCA_040264415.1 Myxococcota bacterium | reverse complement strand
TACGAGAAGTAGTCGCGTCGCGCCGACCCGCGCAGCGCAGAGACGACCACAGGGGCGGCTCCCACACGGGAGCCGCCCCTCTCTCGTCTGCACGCGCCACCTGAGCGGCGCCACAGCGGCGCCGCTCAGGTGCCGAGCTGCTCGATGGCGGCCACCAGCCGAAGCTTGCGGGCGCGGGCGGCCTCGAGCTTGGCCTCGAACTGGGCGACCACGTGGGCCGGGGCCTTGGCGCGGAAGCCCGGGTTGAGGCGGCGCTCGAGCCCCACGATGTCTTTGTCGGACTTGGCCAGGTCTTTGCCCAGCCGCTCCTTCTCGGCGTCGAGGTCGATCACGCCCTCGAGCGGGAGGAACAGGTCGCGGCCGTCGACCACCGCCGTGGCGCAGACGCCCTCGCGCCCGCCCAGCGTCGCGCTCGCGACGCCGGCCAGATCGAGCAGGGCCTGCGCGTGGCGCTCCATCAAGCTGTGAAGCTCGGGGTCGGGCGTGCGCACCGGCATCTTGATCTTCGGCGACAGGTCCATCTCGGACCGCACGCGGCGGACGGCCACGATGGCGCGCTGCAAGCGAGCCACCTCGTCGAGCGCCGTCGGGTCTTCCGGGAAGTCGGCGGCGGACGGGAAAGCCTGCACCATCACCGTGCCGCTGGTGCCGGGCAGGTGGCGCCAGATGGTGTCGGTGAGGAAGGGCATGATGGGATGGGCGAGCCGCACCAGCGCGTGGAAGACCGTGAGCAGCGTGTGGCGCGCGCCCATCTTCGCGGCGTCAGCGCCCTCGTCGCTGGCGTAGAGCGTGCCCTTGGACAGCTCGAGGTACCAGTCGCACAGCTCATCCCACGTGAAGCTGTACAGCTCGTTGGCGGCGTCGTTGAACTTGTACTCGTCGAGGGCGGCCCGCACCCGGCGGGTGGCCTCGCCCGTGCGCGCCAGGATCCACTGGTCGTAGTCGTTCAGGGTGCGCGGCGCGTCGGGGTCGTAGTCTTCGAGGTGCATCATGGCGAAGCGGAAGGCCTGCCAGATCTTGTTCTGGAACTTGACGTAGCCCTCGGCGCGCTGGGGGTTCCAGAGGATGTCGCGGCCCTGGGCGGCCATGGCCACCAGCGTGAACCGGAAGGCGTCGGCGCCGTAGGCCTCGATCATGTCGAGGGGGTCTACGACGTTGCCCTTCGTCTTCGACATCTTCTGGCCGGACTCGTCGCGCACCAAGGCGTGGATGTAGATGTCCTTGAAGGGCACTGAGCCCATGTGGTGGATGCCGCTGAACATCATCCGGGCGACCCAGAAGAAGATGATGTCGAAGCCCGTCATCAGCACGCTGGTGGGGTAGTACCGCGCCAGATCGGGGGTCTGCTCGGGCCAACCGAGCGTGGAGAAGGGCCAGAGCGCGGAGCTGAACCAGGTGTCGAGCACGTCCTCGTCTTGGCGCAGTGGCAGGTCGTCTGCGAGCTCGTACTTCTCGCGGGCCTCTTCTTCGGACCGGGCGACGTAGGTGTTGCCGTCGGCGTCGTACCAGGCCGGGATGCGGTGGCCCCACCAGAGCTGACGGCTGATGCACCAGTCGCGGATCTCGCGCATCCAGGCGTAGTAGGTGTTCTCCCACTGCTTTGGCACGAAGCGCGAGACGCCGTTCTCGATGGCGGCGAGGGCCGGCGTGGCCAGCGGCTGCATCTTCACGAACCACTGGGTCGAGAGCATGGGCTCGACCGGCGCCCCCGACCGCTGGCTGCGCGGGAGGGCCATGGTGTGCGGCTCGGTGCCGCGGTCGAGGCCCAGCTCGGCGATGCGAGCCTTGATGGCGTCGCGGGCGACGAAGCGGTCCATGCCGGCGAAGTCACCGCCGCGGTCGTTGACGGTGGCGTCGAGGTTGAAGATGTTGATCATCTCCAGCCCGTGCCGCTTGCCCACTTCGAAGTCGTTGAAGTCGTGGGCCGGCGTGATCTTGACCGCGCCGGTGCCGAACCCGGGGTCGACGAGCTTGGCGTCGCCCACGATGGGGATGCGCCGCTCCAGGAAGGGGTGCTCGACGGTCTGACCGATGAGGTGCTGGTAGCGGGGGTCGTCGGGGTGTACGGCCACCGCCGTGTCGCCGAGCATGGTCTCGGGGCGGGTGGTGGCCACCACGATCTCGTCGCGGGTGACCCCGTCGGGCCCGGTGATGGGCGTCGTGAGCTTGTAGGCGAAGCTCCAGAATTCGGTCTGGAAGCCCTCTTCGCTCTCGACCTCGAGATCGGACAGGGCCGTCAGGCCGACCGGATCCCAGTTGATGAGGCGCTCGGCCCGGTAGATCAGCCCCTCGTCGTAGTAGCGGACGAAGACCTCGGCCACGGCGTGAGACAGCCCCTCGTCCATGGTGAAGCGCTCGCGCGACCAGTCGCACGACACGCCCAGCTTGCGCAGCTGGTGGACGATGGTGCCGCCCGACTCCTCCTTCCAGTTCCACACGCGCTCGACGAAGGCCTCTCGGCCCAGATCGCGGCGGTCGATGCCCTGGGCCCGGAGCTGGCGCTCGACCACCCACTGGGTCGCGATGCCCGCGTGGTCGGTGCCTGGCACCCACAGGGTGTTGTAGCCGTCCATGCGCTTGTAGCGGATGAGGACGTCCTGCAGCGTGTTGTTGAGCGCGTGGCCCATGTGCAGGGAGCCGGTGACGTTGGGCGGCGGGATGACGATGGTGTAGGGCTCACCGGGCGCGTCGGGGTCGGGCGTGAAGAGGCCCGCGGCCTCCCACTCCGGGTAGAAGGCGGCAGCCGCAGCCTGTGCGTCGTAGGTCTTGGGCAGGTCGTCGATGCTGGACATGGCGGGCTCGAATCTCGGGATCGGGAATGGCGGGCGCAGACCCCGCGTAACGGGCCGGCGGGGGCAAGATTCCACGGGGCTGCGGGGAGGCGTGCGTCCACCGGCTCAGTCGTCGATGGCCTCGAGCTCTGCGAGGCGGGCGTCGACGACCCGGGCCGCGATGGCGGGGAGCTGGGTGCGCACGGCCTCTTCTACCGCCACAGCGACGAGGTCGCGGAAGGCCGGAGAGCTGCTCAGCGTCTGACGAAGCACGGCCTCCACGACCTCTGGGAGCACCTCGAGCACGGCCCGCTCGAGGGCGGGGCTGACGACCTCTGGATCGACGGCGACCAGGGGCAGCTCTTCGTAGGTTCGCGGCAGGAGCGTGGCGATGCGCTCGCCGGACAGCGGCGGGTCGATGGGTGCGTTGACCGGGGCCGGCGCCGGCGCCGGCGCGGCAGGCG
>JBDQIL010000769.1:0-3235 GCA_040264415.1 Myxococcota bacterium | reverse complement strand
CGACGCAGACGACGACGACGCCTTCCAGACCTGTGGCGGCGACTGGATGGGCCTGGGCTCGTGCGACGGCGGCATGACCGTCGTGCTGTTCAGCCTGCCCGAAGAGATGGGGGGCTTCTCCTGCGACGAGGAGCGCCTGATGGTGCTGAGCGCCCACCAGGACTACCTCGGATCCGACGACCCCTCCGTGGCCGAATTCGGCCCCTCCAACGTGCTGGGGTCGGTCTCCCGCTGCGCCGATCTCGCGGCCTACTCGTGCCGCGAGCTGCAGGTCCTGGCCCACCAGACCGACGCCCTGATCGACGGCCTGCACCCCTGTGACCGCGAGCAAGCGTACGTCTTCGAAGACTTCGCCGCCGACATCCGCGCCACGTGGTGGGACCAGTGTGTGGACGACACGCCGGTCAGCGCCGGCATCTTGTTCTGAGCCGCGGCGGCGGGCGCGGCGGCGGCCGCCCCCCACGGTTAGAGGGCCGCCTCAGCCCGCCCTGGAGGCCCCATGTCCAACGAATTCATCTACCAGATGATCCGCGCCGAGCTCGTGCTCGACGGCGGTCGCACCCTGCTGCAGCCCACCTTCCTCAGCTTCTTCCCCGACGCCAAGATCGGCGTCATCGGCCACAACGGCGCGGGCAAGT
Source organism: Myxococcota bacterium (assembly GCA_040264415.1). Classification (GTDB taxonomy): domain Bacteria; phylum Myxococcota_A; class UBA796; order UBA796; family UBA2385; genus M30B51. The sequence goes on along the minus strand of JBDQIL010000769.1, from coordinate 2,597 downwards.
CCACGCTGCTGAAGATGATGGCGGGGCTGCTCGAGCCCACCGGCGGTGAGGCCTTCCTCCAGCCAGGCAAGACCGTGGGCTACCTCGCCCAAGAGCCCGAGCTCGACCCCGCCCTCAACGTGCGCGGCAACATCGAGGAGGGCCTCAAGCACATCAAGGACCTCCTCGTCGAGTTCGAGCGGGTGAGCGAGGCCTTCGGAGAGCCCGACGCCGACTACGACAAGCTGGGCGAGCAGCAAGCGACCCTGCAAGACCAGATCGACGCGGTCAACGGCTGGGACATCGACCGCATGCTCGACGTGGCCATGGACGCCCTGCGCGTGCCCCCGGGCGACTGGTCGGTCGAGAACCTGTCCGGCGGCGAGAAGCGGCGGGTCGCGCTCTGCAAGCTGCTCCTCCAGAAGCCCGACCTGCTGCTGCTCGACGAGCCCACCAACCACCTCGACGCCGAGTCGGTGGCCTGGCTCGAGCGCCACCTCGAAGAGTACCCGGGCTGCGTCATCGCGGTGACGCACGATCGGTACTTCCTCGACAACGTCGCCCAGTGGATCCTCGAGCTCGACCACGGCAAGGCCTACCCCTACGAGGGCAACTACACCGGCTGGCTCGAGCAGAAGCAAGAGCGCATGCGCCAAGAGAAGAAGTCCGAGACCAAACGGCAGAAGGCGCTGGCCCAAGAGCTCGACTGGATCCGCAGCTCTCCCAAGGCGCGCCAGTCCAAGTCGAAGGCCCGCATCACGGCCTACGACGCGCTGGTGGCGGCCGGTCAGGAGTCGCGCCGGGCCACCGGGGCGCGCATCATGATCCCGCTCAGCCAGCGCCTCGGCAACGAGGTCATCCACTTCAAGGGGGTGACGAAGGCCTACGACACCAAGCTGCTGATGGAGGATCTGTCGTTCAAGGTCCCTGCGGGCGCCATCGTGGGCATCATCGGCCCCAACGGCGCCGGCAAGACCACGCTCATGCGCATGATCGTGGGCCAAGAGACCCCCGACGCCGGCGGCATCTCCACCGGCGAGACGGTGGATCTGGCCTACGTCGATCAGTCCCGAGACGCGCTGAACCCCGACAAGTCGGTCTGGGAGGAGATCTCCGGCGGCCACCAGGAGATCTACCTGGGCACCAAGTCGGTCAACTCGCGCGCCTACGTGAGCCAGTTCAACTTCACGGGCTCCGACCAGCAGCAGAAGGTGGGCACCCTGTCGGGCGGCGAGCGCAACCGCGTGCACCTCGCCAAGCTGCTGCAGCGGGGCGGCAACGTGGTGATGCTCGACGAGCCCACCAACGACCTCGACGTCGACACGCTCCGCAACCTCGAAGAGGCCATCAGCGAGTTCCCGGGCTGCGTCATCGTGACCAGCCACGATCGCTGGTTCCTCGACCGGCTGGCCACCCACATCCTGGCCTTCGAGGGCGACAGCCACGTCGAGTGGTTCGAGGGCAACTACGACGACTACGAGCGCGACCGCAAGAGGCGCCTGGGCATCGACGCGGATCGGCCGCAGCGCATCAAGTACCGGAAGCTGACCCACTGAGGGTCGAACCCCACATGGCCCCGCACGTCCACCTCGTCCAGATCTACTACGAAGACACCGACCACTCGGGCGTCGTCTACCACGCCAACTACCTGAAGTACTTCGAGCGGGCGCGCGAGCACCTGCTCGGGGTGGACGAGCTGGTTCGGCTGTGGGAGCAAGACGGGATCGGCTTCGTCGTCTACGCGGCGGCGCTGAAGTTCCGCGAGGGCGCCACCCACGGCGAGACCATCGAGATCCGCACCACGGTCACCCAGGGCAGCGCCTACCGCGCGGTCTTCGACCAGCAGGTCTGGCGGCCTGGCGGCGACAAGGCCATGGTGCTGGGCGAGGTGGAGCTGTGCTGCGTCGACCGCGCCGGGAAGCTGGTCAAGCTGCCCGACAGCGTGGTGGCGCGGGTGACCGCCATGCAGGCGTAGTCGGCCCTACGCGGCCGGGGGCGGCCCGAAGGCCGCTTCGAGCGCCGCGCGGGTGCGACCGGCGTCGCCCCGCACCCGGTAGTCGTCGGCCTGATCGATGTGCCGCACCACGTGCCGCTCGTCGAGCAGCAAGGTGGTCGGGATGGCCATCGACCGGAAGCCCACCGGGACGCCGACCGGGAAGCGCACCGGGCCCACCAGCCAGGTCTTGAACTCCAGCGAGCCCTGGTGGAGCAGGCCGAAGTCGCGGATCAAGGTGAGGTCGGGATCCGAGAGCATCGTGAGGGTGAGGCCGTCTCGGGCGCGGTGGGCGCGCACCACGTCGGGCGGGTCTTTGCTCACGGCGACCACGGTGACGCCGAATCGCTCCAGCAAGGGCAGCATGTCTTGGAAGCGCCGCAACTCGGCGCTGCAATAGGGTCACCAGCTGCCGCGGAAGAACTTCACCATCACCCGGCGGCCCAAGAGCGTCTGCAGGTCGAAGTCGCGGCCCTGCTCGTCGAGCGCCCGCAGCGGGGGCATCGGCACGCCCACCGTGGCGGTCAACGTCTGGTACCACGTCGGATCTGGCCGCGAAAAGCCGGGCCGCACCGGATTCGCTCATCTTTTCGAACACCTTCTCTTCGAGGGTTCCGCCAACGTT
>JBDQIL010000768.1:0-3235 GCA_040264415.1 Myxococcota bacterium | reverse complement strand
GGTGCGAGTGGACCAGTCCAAGTGCTCGGCCATGTGCATGCGCACGGCGTCAGCAGGCGGCGGGGTCACGGGCGGCGGCGGGGACGGCGCGGCGGCCGGAGGGGCCGATCGCAGGCCGGCGCAGGACAGCAGCAGGAGCGTGGGGAGCATGGGGGCATTCTACGCGGTGGGGGCGTGCGGTGCGGTCTTCCCGGCCGTTGTGGCAGCGTCTCGCCTCATCGAGCCGCGCCGCCGGGGGGCGCCGGCGTTCAGTTCGGTGCGCTTCGGCATCAGCGCATCCGCTTCCAGGCATTGCACCATCCGTTTCTACATCCGTTTCCACATCCGTCCTTCCGTTTCCAGGTATTGCACGTTGCACAATCCAATCCGAAATCCGTTTCCAATCCGTTTCCAGGTATTGCACGTTGCACATGGTCTCGGGCGGTGCACGAACGCGCCCAAGGTCGTCTGGATGCGGTCGCTATGGGAGGAGAGTCGTCTCTGGTGCCCATTCTCTGATGGTTCCGCCGAGCGGGCGTTTCGAATGCCAGCAGGCGCTGCGGATGCCTGCTGGCGGAGGGCCTGGTCGGTGGATGGTTCGGCCTCACGCCCACGGTGCAACGCGCATCACCTGACACCGTTGCTTCCAATGTGCAACGCGCATCACCTGACACCGTTGCTCCGTTGCTTCCAATGTGCAACGCGCATCACCTGACACCGTTGTCCGTTGTCACCGTTGTCTGCCCCCTCGAGCCATCGCCCCCGCGGTGATGCCGCCGTCAGCCCGCCCAGCGCCGCCCTCGCGGGCCACGCGCCCGCAGGCTACCCTCGCCGCCCCGGGAGACCCGATGTACCCGTTGTATTCGGACCTGGCGGACTGGTACCCGCTCCTCACCCCGCCCGACGACTACATCCAAGAGGCGGCCGATTACCGGGCGACCTTCGCCTCGGCCCTCGACGCGCCCCTCAGCCGCTTGCTCGAGCTCGGCTGCGGCGCGGGGCACAACGCGGTGCACCTGAAGCGCGGCCTCGACTGCGTGCTCACCGACCTCTCCCCCGCGATGCTGGCCCTCAGCCAGCGCCTCAACCCCGACTGCCGGCACGTCCAGGGCGACATGCGCACCCTGCGGCTGGGCGAGACCTTCGACGCGGTGCTGGTCCACGACGCGGTGGCCTACATGGTCACGCCGGACGACCTCCGGGCGGCTGCGGCGACCGCCTTCGTGCACCTGCGGCCCGGCGGGGTCGCGCTCTTCGCGCCCGACGACATCGCCGACGACTTCGTGGAGTGCTCCGAGAGCTGGCAGTTCGACTACCCGGGCCGCTCGGTCCGGATGACCGAGTGGGCCTGGGACCCCGACCCCACCGACACCCACTGCACGGTCGAGTACATCATCATGATGCGCGAGCACGGCGCCGTGCGCGTGAGCCACGAGACCCACGTGCTGGGGCTGTTCTCTGCCGAGACCTGGGAGTCCATCCTGGCGGAGGCCGGCTTCGAGGTCACTCGCTGGGACCACGCCCTCGAGGGCGAGAGCTACCCCCGCTACGTCTGCCGTCGGCCGGCCTGAGCCCGCTCAGCCCTTCATGGCGGTCATCGCCACCTTGGGCACCTTGAACCACGACGGCTTGGCCTCGAACTGCGTCATCACCTGACCCAGCGCGAGGTTGTTGCGGTGGTCGGTGAAGTAGGCCGGGATCGGCTTCGACAGGAACGGCGCCCGCACCACCGACTTCTGGGGATGGTCGAGCAGCAGGCCGTTGTGAACGACGCCCTGGCCCGACTCGATGTCGTCGAGCGGGTGGCCGGGGAAGGCGCCCCAGGTGGCGTTGACCAGGCCGTAGTTCATGCCGGTCCAGCAGTTGACCGCGATGGCGCCGTAGCGCAGGTCGGCGATGGCCTGCTCGAGCGCGCCGCCCACCGCCTTCTCGGAGCTCGGGTGGATGAGCAGGTTGACCGACAGGGTGCCCCAGCAGCGGTCGTTGGCGAAGGGGACCGCCGCCGCGAGGAAGCTGGCCGCGTCGCTGGCGTCGAGCTCGACGAAGCTGAAGATGCCGCACCACGGCTCGTTGGCCAGCGCGTAGTCGTCGTCGGCGGTGGTCACGCCCTCGAGCACGGTCCAGGGCAGCACGCCGTCGCCGTCGGCCGAGCCCAGCGTGGTGGAGTCGGGGTACTGCGCGGTGAAGCGCTCCCAGGTGTCCTGCGCGTTGGGGTAGTAGGCTCGCCGGGTGGGCGTCTCGGCAAGCTTCTCCTTCACGAGCGCCTCGAAGCGGTCGCGGAGGTCCCAGCCCTTGGCCACCACGATGAGCCGGGCGCCGTTGCAGTTGAAGCCGCAGTTGTAGGCCAGCATGCTGGCGACGTGGCGCGCCTGGTAGTCGAGCTCGGCGTCGGTCCAGGGGCCCGGCACCACCAGCACCGGCGACACGCAGCCCAGCTCCGAGGTGATGTGCTTGTCGAGGCGGGGGGTGCCCGCGGCCTTGCGCTCGGCGCCCTGCTCCCCCGGACCCCAGATGATGGCGTCGTGGGCGCGGTCCGAGCCCGTGATGTGGATGCTGGTGACCGTGTCGTGGTCGGTGAGGTGCTGGCCCTCGGGGACGCCGCCGTAGGCCATCTCCAAGAAGCCGGCGTCTACGAGGGGCTTGAGGGCGCGCTCGATGACCGGCCCCAGGCCCTCGTTGACCGGGTTCATCTTGAGCACGCAGACCTCGTCATCGACGACCAGCTTGTACAAGACGTCCATCGGCGGGATCGAGCTCTGGTTTCCGGCCCCCAGCACCACGCTCACCCCGCCCGTTCCCATCTGCCCGGTGGCCTTCTCGCGGTAGATGCGGCCCTGGGTGGGCATCTCGCCCGGCTCGATCCACACGTCGCAGGTCATGCCGCCGAAGAGCACCTGGTCGAGCAGGCCCTGGGGGAAGACCCGCGCGACGTATTGGCCGTCCTCCCGCTTCCAGATCTTGGGGAGGTGGGGGGCGCCGCCGGCCTCGAGGGCCTCGGCGAACAGCCGCAGGTTGCGCATGACCGCCAGCGTTCCGCCCAGGTACTCCTCGCCGTGCCCGTTCGATCCTGCGTCGTAGCCCTTGATCTTCCGGCTGAGATCGGCCCACTCGTCGGCCACGGCGGCCGTGGTCTCCATGCAGCGCCGCAGCAGCGCCGCCCGGTCGGCGGCCGACGTGTTCACCCACGTCATGCGGTGGGCCTCGAGGCGCGCCAGCTTCTCGTCGAGCTCGGCGAGCGGGGTGGGCGGCATGGTGT
>JBDQIL010000767.1:0-3238 GCA_040264415.1 Myxococcota bacterium | reverse complement strand
GCTCCTTGCGGCGCTCCAGCCGCGTGACCCGCGAGCAGGCCAGCTCGCTGCCCATCTCACAGCCCCTGTTGAGGTCGGCGAGGGCCGCCTCAGTCTCGCGCTGCGTGGCCAGGCACTGGCCGCGATCGACGTAGGAGTCGACCTGCTCGGGCGCCAGCTCGACCACCTTGTCGAGGTAGGGCATCGCGGCGTCGCAGCTGTCGGACTGGAAGGCGGCGAGGCCGGCCCACCGCCACGCCTGCACCCAGTCGGCCGCCTTCTCGGTGGCCACAACGTAGTCGGCGCGGGCGCTGTCGAAGTCGTAGACGGCCGACCAGGAGCGGCCGCGCCAGTAGTAGGCGTCGGCGTCGTCGGGGTGGGTGGCGATCCAGGTGTCGAGGGCCACGCGCCCCTCGGCGACCTTGGCCTCCTCGCCGCCCTCGATGAGGGCGCGCGCGGCAGCCACCTCCGGGGCCACCTCGCGCTCGTCCACCGGCAGGTCCATCACCGACAGCTTCACGATGCGGCTCTGCCCCTTGGCCTTCATCTTGGCCTTTGCAGCGCGCATCTCATCGCGGTCGACCTTCTTGCGGGGCGCCTTGCGGGCCTTGCCCAGGGGGTCGGCGTTGCGCTTCTTCTCGCGCTCGGCGCTCTTCTCACTCGACGAGCAGGCGTTGCAGCCGGCCATCATCAGCGGCGCGGTGGCGCACAAGGCGACCAGGAGGGCGGGCAGGGCGGCGGAGCGGACAGGCATGGGCGTCCTCGGGGCAGGCGCAGGGGCGGGGACCCGCCGCGCGCTGAGACGCTGCCCCCCTATTTCGGTTTCGGCGCGGCATCCCGGGTCGGACGAGGCGCTGGAATGGCCCCGCCAAGCCCACCTTCGCAGACAGCCTGTGGGCGCGGGGGCCGCCCCCCTCCTGCGGCCACCCGAGGGCGCAGAGCCGACCCGAGCAGAGGGGGTCAGTAATCCTCCATCCCGGGCAGATCGAGGTCTTCGGCGGTGGGCTGCTCGAGCACCGGCACGCCTTGCTCGGCCTCGATGGCGGCCCTCAGCGCGTCGTGCAGGCGCTTGGCCTCTTCGAAGGCGACAATGGCCTCCTCCTCCTGGCCGAGCTTCTGCAAGATGTTGGCGTGCAGCAGCAGCACCCACGGGTCGTCGGCGAAGTCCTTGATGGCGGGCGCGAGCACCTCGGCGGCCGCCTCGTAGTCCCCCGAGTTGAACACCGCCTGCGCCCACAGCCGCCGGGGCTCGGGGCGGCTGGGCACCATGCGGGTGAGCACCGCGTATTCGGCGGCGGCGTCGTCCCACCGCTTCACCTTCATCAGCGCGTTGCCCAGCTCGAGCCGGATGTCTTGGCGGCGCGGGAACCACAGGGCCTCGGCCTCGAGGCCCGCGATGGCCCCCTCGATGTCGCCGCGAGCGAAGGCGAGCCGCGCCAGCGTGCGGTGCACCTCGGACCGCGGGATGTCGTCTTCGAGGGACTTTCGGAGCAACACCTCGCCCGCGTCGCGGTCGGCGAAGAGCACCTCGAGCTCACCCACGAGCGCTTGAAGGCCGGGGTTGTTCGGGTCTTCGACCCGCCAGGAGCGGCCGAGCGCCAGCGCCTCCCGCTCGCGGTCGAGGTCTTTGAGGTACCGGAGCATCGCGAAGCGGGCGAGGTCGTCGCCGGGCACCTGCTCGTGCAGCGTGCGCACCAGGTCGTATGCCTCTTGCAGGCGGCCCTGCTGCGCGAGCACGCCCGCGAGGTGCGACCGCAGCAGGGTGCTCTGGGGCTGTCGCTCGACGCCCTCGGCGAGCACCACCTCGGCCTCCTTGAAGCGCCCGACCCGGCGCAGGACGCGCGCGAGGCTCATGCGCAGCTCGTTCATCTGCGGGTTCCGCTCGAGGATGGCCCGCAACATCTTGATGGCCTCCTTCGACTTCTTCGGGTTGCGAGCGACCCGGCGAGCGCGCTCGACCCGCGCGATGAGCTCGGCCTGGTCTTTGGCATCGACCGCGTCGGAGAGGTCCATCGGCCCCTCGTCGGTGCCAGCCACGTAGCCGAGCGCCGCGAGCTGCTCGATCATCTCGGGGCTCGCGGTCATGTTGTCGACGTCGTTGCGGTTGGCCTGGATCTCCTGCACGAAGGCCTGCAGCTCGCGGGCCTTCGTCTCGTTCTCGGAGAAGCGGTTGTTCAGCTCACCCGGGTCGTCGGCCACGTTGAAGAGCCGGGGGTTGGGCGTGGCGAACAGCTTCCAGGGGCCCAGCGCCGCGGCCCACTCGGGGTGAAAGCCGAACCGGGTCCAGGGGGTCTCCGACTCGAGGTAGACCGGCGGGCGCTCCATCTCGGCGCCGCGGGCGAAGACCGAGACGTCGTGGCCGTCGATGCCGTCGGGCACCTCGACGCCCAGCAGCCCGAGCGCTGTGGGCATGACATCGACATTGCTGACCGTGACGGCGTCGACCGCGACGGCCTCGGTCAGGGCCTTCGGCGGCTTCGCGATGAAGGGGATGCGCATGGTGGAGTCCCAGGCGTACATGCCATGGGTCTGCTCGCCGTGCTCGCCGAAGGCCTCGCCGTGGTCGGCCACCAGCACGATGGCGACGCCCTCGTCTCCGGCCGCGGCCTCGGCGAGGGTGCGGAGGCGCCCGATCTGGGCGTCCATGTAGGCGATCTCGGCATCGTAGGGGCGGTCGGGCATCTTCTCGGCCCAGTCCTCCGGCGGCTCGTAGGGGTCGTGGGGGTCGTAGAAGTGGGCCCACACGAAGAAGGCTTCGTCCTTGGGCTTCTCGGTGAGCCACCCCTCGAGGTCGTCGACCACCTCGCCGGCCGTGCGCTCGCGGCCCCACCGGCTGTCGCGCGCGTCTGCGTCGGCCGAGACCTGGTCGAAGTAGGCGTCGAAGCCCTGATCGAGGTTCCAGATGCGCGTGGTGACGAAGGCCGAGACCGAGCCGGCCGTGTGGTAGCCGCGCGCGTCGAGGATCTCGGCGAGGGTGGTGGCGTCGTCGGTCAGGGTGGCGTCGCCGTTCGTGTGGATGCCGTGCTGGGTCGGGTAGAGCCCGGTCATCATCGAGGCGTGGGCCGGCGTGGTGAGGGGCACCACGGCATAGGCCCGCTCGAAGCGCACGCCCTCGGCGGCAACCTGATCGACGTTGGGAGTGTGCGCCTTGTCGTAGCCGTAGGCGCCCAGCCGGTCGGCGCGGGTGGTGTCCATCGTCACCAAGACCAGCGACGGGCCCTTGGCACCCGCGGCGGGCGCGGCCGCGGGTGCCAAGGGC
>JBDQIL010000766.1:0-3238 GCA_040264415.1 Myxococcota bacterium | reverse complement strand
CTATAGCGCCCCGCGCGCCGGCCCCGATGATGGGCGTGGCGACCCCACCCCGCTCGCGCCCGGGGCGCTATAGTCGCAGCCGCCCGTCCCTGTTCCCGGAGAGGCCGTGTCATCCGAAGCCGGATCCGCCAGCCAAACGGGCGCCACCCGCGCCGATCTGGTACGCGGCGCCATGAACCGTCTCAGCGCGCTGCGCGAGGCGATGCGCACCGAGAACGCAGGCGCCATCGATCAGACCAGCGGCGCCTTCGCCGACCAGATCGGCGAGGCGCTCGCGGCCGGCGAGCCCATTCGCCTCGACGTCACCAGCGAGCACGTGCGCTTGGGTGAGACCGACGTGCTGGGAGGTGACCTCGTGGCGCTCGCGCTGCTCGAGGGCTTCGAACAGGAGGGATTGTGCGCCGTGACGCTGCAGCCCACGGCGACCCGCGACGAGCTGGTCTCGCTGGCCATGCTCCTGGGCCGAGACTGGCGCGACAAGACCTCGGAGGACGAGGCCCTCGAGGCCGCCGCCTGGGGCGCGGCTTTCGGCCACATCCACCTCGAGCTCGCGGGCGCCGAGCTGCGCACCGAGGCCGATCAGGAGGAGCTCTCCCCCGAAGAGCTCGGGGTCCGGCTGGTGCGCCAGCTCGGGGTGGAGGGCTTGTCGGGGGGCGCGCTCGAGGCCGAAGTGGGCGAGCTGCTCGAGCGGCTGCAGCGGCTCGACGGGGGGCCAGTCGATGATCCCAGCCTCGCCGACCTGAGCGCCCAGCCCGAGCACCGCGTGCTGGCGGCCCAGCTCGCGGCGACGGCGCGCGGCCAAGACGTCACGGACGACCAGGTCTCTCGCTGCTTCTTCGAGACGCTGCGCGGCGCGGGGTCGCCCCAAGAGGCCACGGCCACCACCCAGCTCATCGTCAGCCACGCCCGCTTCCAGCTGGAGAAGGGCCGCCCCGCAGCAGGGGTCGGGCTCGTCCGCCGGCTGCTGGTGTTGGGCTCGGCCGACCGGCTGACCGACTACCGCTTCAAGGCCGAGGTGCAGGCGGGTCTGCGCGCGCTCTGGAGCGAGCACGGGCGCGCCGCCATCCAGGCCGGCATCGCCGCGAGCCCCGACGCCGAGCCCTGGAAGGGGGCGCTGTTCACCCTGGGCGAGCTGGCCACCGCGGCCGACATGGCTGGGATCTGCAAGCTGGGCGCGTCGCTCGACGACCCGGCCCTGCGCCAGCCGCTCGCTGACGCCCTGCTGCTGCTGGCCGACCGCTCTGGCGCCACCCTCAAGCAGGTGCTGCACGACTCTCACGAGACCGCCCTGCCGGTGATCCTGCTGGCGACCCGCCGCCGCCCCGACGCCACCCTGGTCGAGCCCCTGCTGGCCCGCGCCGGCAGCGACAACCCGCGGGTGCGCGAGGCGGTGTTGCTGGCGCTGCGCGACCACCAGTCCCCACGGATCAAGTCGATCATGCGCTCGGCGGTCGCCGACGACGCCAAGCCGGTCCGCCTCGAAGCCCTGCGCTATCTGTCGGTGTACCGCGACGAGCCCGCAGGCGAGGTGGTCCTGGGGCGGCTCGAGGGCCCGGGCCGCGGCGGCGCGCTCGAAGAGGACGAGCTGCGGGCGCTCGCGATGGCCTGGTCGATCATCCGTCGGGCCGAGGGGGTCTCCACCCTGTCCCGCCTGGCCGAAGAGGCCGCCAAGGGGGCCGTCAAAGAGCGGAAGGCCGGCAGCGGGGATCGCCACAGCCGCATGCTCACCGCCGTGCTGCACGGCCTGCGGGCTGCGGGCCCGCCCGGTCGGGCCTCCCTCGAGAGCCTGGGCCGCAAGCACGCCGATCTGCGCGGAGAGCTCCGCGCCATCCTGGGAGGCACCCGATGAGCACAGCCGAATCCCGCCGGGCCCACCAGCTCGTGCTGATGAACCTGGGCGTTCGCATCGACCACTTGGTCCGTTCCATCCAGATCTACCCCGACGACCACCCGGCCCTCGACACCGCCGTGACCGCCGTGATCGACCTCATCGGCGAGGCGCTCACCAACCGCGGGGCCGTCACCTTCTCCCCCGCCGGGCGCCGCTTCGTGGTCGATGGCGTGGCCGTCCCCGCCCCACGCAGCCACCGCACGCCGCTCGCCCAGCTCGAGGCCTGGCTCGAAGATCGGGGCGTCGGGGGCCTCGAGCTGCGCGCAGCGATGGGGCCGTCCAGCCTCGTGCGCACCATCCGCATCATCGACGAACAGCCCGGCGGCGGGATGCCGGGCCCCGACGTCATCAACCTGAAGCTCGACGAGGCGGGCATGCGGGCCCTGCGCGTGACGCCCCGGCGGGTGGCCAAGGCCGTCGGCCCAGCCGACGAGACCCTCACCGAGCTGCGCATGTACCTGCGGACCGTGCGGGCGGTGCAGCGCATGCACGAGCGCGGCATGTCGCCCGCGGTGCTCATCGAGCTGCATCAGCTGGCTGAAGCCATCGTCGAGCTGGCCGATCAGGCCCCCCGCAAGGCGCTCACGCTGACCGAGCCGCGCCGCATGGTGCCCCACGCGCTGCGACACCCGGTCCACGTGGCGCTCGTGTCCGTGCTGCTCGGGCAGCGGTTCGACCTCGACCGGCCCGTGCTCGTCGAGCTCGCCATCTGCGCGCTGTGCGCCGACGCGGGCAAGGCCTCCCTCGACCCCGAGCTGCGTCGCGCGCCCGGCAACCTCACGGCCGACGAGCAGGCGCTGCGCAGCCGTCACACCGTCGAGGCCACCCGGCAGTTGCTGCAGCTGCCCGAGCTGCACGCGCAGCTCCGCCGCCGCCTGCTGGTCGCCTTCGAGCAAGCGCTGGGCGACGATCTGGGCGGCACCCCCGAGGTGCTCCGGTGGGGCGCTCGCCACCCCTTCAGCCGCGTCATCGGCTTGGCCTCGGCCTGGGACGACCTGCGCTCGGCGACCGGCCGCACCCGCACCCCCGCGGCCGCCCTCGCCCGCCAGATGGCCGAGCGGCAGCAGGGCGTCCACCCCGCCGTGCTCTTCGCACACCTCGAGGGCTTGCTCGCCGCCTACGCCTGAGCGCCGCAGCATCAGCACCTCGGGGCCGTCGGCGGAGGGGCGCAGCAACAGCACCGTGGCGGCGGGGCGGGCAGCGGACATGGGGGCTCTCTCCTGCGGGCGCGGCGCTCAGGCGTAGGCGGCGAGCAAGCCCTCGAGGTGTGCGAAGAGCACGGCGGGGTGGACGCCCTGCTGCCGCTCGGCCATCTGGCGGGCGAGGGCGGCCGCGGGGGTGCGGGTG
>JBDQIL010000765.1:0-3244 GCA_040264415.1 Myxococcota bacterium | reverse complement strand
GACGCCACCGACTGCGACGACGGCGACTTCGCCGTGAACCCCGGCGCCACCGAGGTCTGCAACGGCATCGACGACGACTGCGACGCCTTGGTGGACGACGCCGACGGCGACGTAGACCCGAGCGCGGGGGGCACCTGGTACACCGACGCCGACGGCGACGGCTATGGCGGCGCCGCGAGCGTGCAGGCCTGCACCCAGCCCACGGGCACCACCGCGACCCCCTCCGACTGCGACGACGCGGCGGCCGCCGTCAACCCCGCCGCCGCCGAGGTCTGCAACAACATCGACGACGACTGCGACGGCGACATCGACGACGCAGACAGCTCGGTCGACACCTCCACCGGGTCGGTCTTCTACACCGACGCCGACAGCGACGGCTACGGCGACGCCAGCGCCGCGATCGCGGCCTGCGCCCAGCCGTCTGGCGCGGTGGCCGACGACACCGACTGCGACGACACGACCAGCAGCGTCAACCCCGGTGAGGCCGAGGTGTGCGACGGGCAAGACAACGACTGCGACGGCAACGGCGACCCCATGGACGGCTCAGACGCGGCCTGCCCCGCCGCCGACTGCCTCGACGTGCTCGGCTACTCGCCCGGCAGCGACGGCGTCTACTGGATCGACGCCGGCGGCACCACCGCCTACGAGGTGTACTGCGACCTCACCACCGAAGGCGGCGGCTGGACCCTCACCACGGTCGTGAGCGACGACGGCCAGGACACCTTCACCTGGACCGACCGCACGCTGCTCAGCTCCGATCCCACCACGGTGGGCAGCGTCTCCGACCTCACGCAGGACTACAAGAGCGACGCCCACCACGACATCCTGTTCGAGGACCTGCTGTTCATCCACCAGCCGTCGGGCGTGACCGCCGAGTACGAGTCGGTGGGTGACGGCACCACCGATCTCGGCAGCTTCATCGACGGGGTGGGCTCGCCCGTGTGCGACTACAGCCTCGCCGGCAACGGCCACGCGCTCACCGGCGGCACGCTCACCCTGGGCGGCAACCTGTGCGACACCGACCTCTACTTCAACCTGGGGGACCACGAGTCGAGCGTGGCCTACTGCCAGAGCTTCACGTCGAGCTACAACCACGCCGCCTTCGGGCCGGTGTGGAGCCTGGGCAACAACAACGGCTGCCCCTTCGACGACCCGTCGTCGGCCGGCATCGGCCCCGGCAACGAGTGCGGCCTGTGCACGTCGGGCACGGCCAGCAGCGAGCTGCGCACCCTGGGCTTCGGCAGCACGCTCGGGCTCAACGCCGGCACCGCCGGCTCGGGCGTGAACGCGCTGGAGATCTACGTCCGGTGACCGACCGCGCCGCGCCGCCCCCGAGGCCGCGCGCCCGCGGGCTATCGGCCGCCGAAGGTGAGGTTGATGGTCTGCACCCGAGGCCCCTGGGCCGGCAGGCGCACATCGACGCTCACGGTCTCTCGGGTGCCCGTGACGCGAACCTGGGCCCGGGTGAGGCCGTGGCGGTGCAGGGTGGCCTTGGCCACCATCTCGAGCCGGCCCTGCAGCCCGCGCCCCCACGCGTCGCCCATCATGGCGTTCATCAGCGCCAGCTCAAGGTCTTCTTCGACCACGGCGAGATCGATGCGTCTCCTCATGGCTCACGCTCCGTCCTCGAGGGCACGTCGGTCTTGTAGCAGTAGTGGGTCCAGATGCGAACCGGCACCACCGGCTGCTCGCCCACGGCGGGCGGGCCCGTGACCTCTTTCATGTACCAGATCTCGAAGGTGCGCAGCCGGTCGCCACCGCGCGCCGTGGCGTTGTGCTGCCGGCACACGGCCTTGCCGTAGTAGACGCGAAGGTCTTTGTACTGCTTGAGCCACAGGTTGCGCATGTACTTGCGCCACCGCTGGTTGGCGTAGGTCGACGACACCACGGCGGGCTTCTCGCGGCTGAGCCACTGCTCGGAGCCCTCGGGCAGCCCGCCGGGGGTGGGGCGGGCCGCGTCGGGCCAGCTGGCGCGCTCGGCCTCGGTCGCCCACTGCGGCGCTCCGCCCCGCCACACGTCCACCCACCGCCCGTCCGAGAGCTGACCGGGCATGGCGTACCAGCCGTCGTCCTTCAGCGGATAGGGGGCGAACATGTTCCACTTCTGGTCGAGTCTCAGGGTGTGACCGAGCGCCCGCGGCAGCGACGGCACCGCGTACCGAGCGCCGCCCACGGTGCTCAGGTTCCAGTTGACCACCAACGCCAAGAAGAAGCCGGCCAGAAGGTTGTGGGCGAGCACCGGCCCGCCGCGCCGCCACCCGCTGGGGCGGGGGTGCGCGGGCGCGCCCAGCAGGCGCAGGCCCGGGTCGCTCACGCGCCAGCCCACCCGGTCCCACAGCCAGCCGGGCAGCAGCGCCAGCCACCCCGCGATGCAGATCCAGGGAAACAGCCCGATCTCGAGACCCAAGAAGAAGCCCAGGTGCATGAACACGAAGGCCGACACCACGAAGGTGCGCACGGGCCCCCGCAGGAAGGGCATCAGCAGCAGGTATGGGCCCAGGATCTCCCAGAACCAGGTGGCCGGGGTCAGGATCTCGAGCAACCAGGCCTGGCCCAGCAGCAGATCGGCGAAGGGCTGCTTGGCGAAGTGATCGATCTTCAGCGCGTAGTAGACCGCCTCGCCGTTGCTCCACACCCGACCCGACTTCAGGTAGGCCGTGAAGATGTAGATCACGGCGAGCTGCACCATGAAGCCGACCGACGCGAGGCCCAGCACCTGCACCGGCGCCGGCCGGGTGGGCCGCGCCCGCACGTGGTCGAGCGAAAGCCGCGCGCCCATGGGCAGAAAGAGCGACCAGAACAGCAACAGCCGCATGACCACGTCGCCCGACTGCAGCAGGATGCCGCCGCGCACGTGCAGCGAGATCACCAGCACCCACAGCACGAGGTTGGCCAGCCGCGTGCGGTAGCCCACCGCGAAGCAGGCGGCCGCGAGCGCCTGCACGGTGAGCAGCGCGCTGGCCCAGAGCGGGCTGCCGCCGGCCATGTACAGCGAGACGTGCTCGGAGCGGGCCAGCTCCTCGATGACCGCCACCCGGGGGATGGCGCCCACGTCGGTCAGGAAGAACGACAGGTCGGTGAAGCGCACCAGCACGTCGAGCACGCAGAGCACGCCCAGCCCGATCCGAGCCACCGCGAGCGAGCGCGTGTCGAGGCCGAACACGTCGCCCACCACGCGGCCCAGCCACGCCCGAAAGCCACCGCCCCCGCCCGACGACGACGCGGGGGGCGGGTCGCCGGTGGG
>JBDQIL010000764.1:0-3245 GCA_040264415.1 Myxococcota bacterium | reverse complement strand
TTGGGGAAGGTGGCCTCGACCAAGCGCAGCTCGGCCCACACGCGGCCCGCTGCGATGAGCTGCAGGTCGAACTGCGGCATGCCGTCGGCGAAGAAGCCGCTGAAGCGCGCCTCGCAGCGCACCTCGCCCGACAGGGGGGTGGGCCCGAACAGGTCGATGCGGGGCACGAAGGCCGGGTAGGCCACGCGGTCGTCGCCCACCTGGTCGGTCCAGCGGGAGAGCTGGTCGTGGGGGATGCCGTGGGTGGCGGCGTCGAGCAGGCGCGGGTTCAGGCGGCCGGCGGGCACCGGGCCGGGCCGGGCATCCAACACCGCCGAGCTGCCCCGCGCGCCCATCACCAGCGACGTGAGCGCCTGGTAGGCCGGGCCGTGGAAGAGGTGGCCGGCGGCGTAGCGGTCGGGCTCGACCGCGCCGTCGAGCGGGGCCAGGGGCGCCGGGGGCTCGCCGGGCTCGCCGGGCACCACCAGCGCCGTGGCCACCACGCCCTCGGCGTCATGAAGCGACACGGGCACGCCGCGAGGGCCGGCCGTGCCGCGCTCCACCCGCAGGGTCACGGGTGAATCGACCACCACCCAGCGCTTGGCGCGCACGTCGCGCAGGCCCGAGATGGGCCCGGGCACCGCGCTGGCGAGCAGATCCACCATGTTCATCATGGCCAGGGCCGGCTTGGTGTAGGTGGGCCGGTGGTCGCCCAGCCAGGTGTCGGTGGCCGGGTCGAGCACCACGGTGTCGTCGGGGTCGGCGTCGGACACCACGCGCATGCCCAGGTCGGGGCACTCGTAGATGCGCTTGCCGTCCACCCAGTAGC
This sequence comes from Myxococcota bacterium, assembly GCA_040264415.1. GTDB lineage: Bacteria > Myxococcota_A > UBA796 > UBA796 > UBA2385 > M30B51. The sequence continues at coordinate 2,437 of JBDQIL010000764.1, read as the reverse complement.
TGCAGCGCGCCTGCACCCACGCGCCCCGGTCGTCCTCCCCCTGGGCCGTGATCTCGGCGGTCACCACCACGGCGTCGTTGTGGGGCACCACCTGGCCCCGGTAGGTCCAGCCGTGGCTGGCGCCCGTCTGGATCGACTCGAAGCGCGGGTTGGGCAGGTGCGCGCCCACCCCCGTCTCGACACACCAGGCCTGCAGCAAGCGCAGCATGGCCTCGACGCCCAGCGAGCCGGGCTGCACGGGGTCGCTGTAGAAGTGGGCCTTGAAGAACCACGCCGCGGCGTCGACCGCCATCTCGCCGCGGATCTGGCCGAGCCCCGCCGCGCCACCCTCGGGCCAGAGGCCGGTCACCCGGTCGAGCACCCGCAGGCGGGCGGCCGGCGGCAAGCACGGGGCCCCATCCACCAGAGAGGCGTGGGCGAAGGGGGTGTCGCAGTTGGCCGGCCGCTCGAGCAGCTCGACCGCAGCCGGCGGCTTGGCCAAGCCCACCTGGTTGGCCATGCTGGCCGGCGGGAAGAAGCCGAAGACCGTGTCGAGGTCGTAGACCGGCTCGCCGTTGAGCGTGCAGCGCACCGTGAAGGCCACGATGGTCATGCCGCCGGTGCGGCTGATGCGGTCGAGCGAGGCCCGGGTGACCAGCGTGCCGTCACCCGGCCGCAGCTCGCGGTGCAGGGTGCCGGTGCCGTCGAGGTTGCGGAAGAGCACGTCGCTGTCGGTGAGGGTGCAGCCCGCGTAGCTGGCCAGCCAGCCGCAGGGCTGCAGCGCCGCCTCGAGGAGCACGCAGAAGGGCATCACCGCCGAGTCGTTCTCGGCGAAGTACCAGGCCTCTTCGGGGATGTCGTACTCGACCACCGCCACGTGACCCTGGCCCAGGGTGCCCATGGGCTTGCCCGTCTCGACCACGCGGCTCATGAAGTGGTAGGGCGGGCCCGGCAAGCGCGGCACCCGGCGGGGCCCGTCGAAGCGCGAATACAGCGGGCCGAAGGCCTCACTCGGGCGGCCCCACGCGCAGGCCAAGAGCGAGTGGTAGTCGAAGGCGAAGCCGTCGTGGGTGGCGACCGGCTTCGTCTCTGCGTCGCGGGCCGAGCGGGCCCGGGCCGCGGCCACCACGTCGGGCCGGGTGGAGAGCGGCCAGTCCGGCACCAGCTGCAGCCCGATGCGGCGGGCGTGGAAGCCCTTGAGGCCGTCGGTGGTACACAGCAGGTCTGCATAGACGGTGGGGATGGGCCCGGCGACCACCTCCTCGATGAAGATCTCGTAGACCAGCAGCTTGCTCTCGGGGATGGTCTGGCCCCGGCACTTCATGTCGAAGGTCTCGTCGCCCACCGGCTGGAAGCGCCAGCCGTCCTTGTCGATGGTGAAGCCGAGGGCGGCCATGTAGAAGGCCACCGCCTGCAGGCAGCCCTCGAACATGAGCGTGCCGGGCATGCCGGGGTCGTTCTTGAAGTGCCCCTCGAAGAACCAGTCGTCGGCGGCGATGTCGCGCTCGGCGCGCAAGTAGCCGCGGCCCCACGGGCCGCCCCGGGGGGCCAGGTCGGTGATGCGGTGGAAGAAGAGGTGGCGGCCCTTCTGGATGGACGGCGTGCGGTGGTGGGTCTTCGTGTCGTCAAAGGCGGCCCCGAAGGCCTCCCAGGGGCGCCCGTCTGCGAAGGCCGAGACCTGCGCGTAGGAGAAGCTGCGGGCGACCTCGGACACCGCCGGCGGGTCGAGGCGGGGCTCATCTACGATGTTCTGGGCTTCCGGCGTCCACAAGATGCCGTCGCTGGCGTCGAGCTCGGCCCGCGTGAAGAAGCCGGCCTGGCCCCCGCGCACGCTCAGCCGCCGCTCGTCCCCCACATAGCAGTCGTAGTGGAAGAAGAAGAGCCGCACGTCGCCCTGCTTGGCGTGCCCATCGACGTGGATGTCGTAGCGCATGGTCTCGCCCGGCTTGGGCAGGTCGCCGTGGTAGGTGAGCTTGCAGCCCAGCAGGCGGTAGAGCCGGTCGGGGCCGGCCACGAGGTTGACGCCCAGATACGAGATGAGCATCAGGTCGGCCTGGCCCGACTCGATCATCAGCCCGGCCGGCATGCGCCCGCCGTTGAGGTACCAGTCGTCCCAGGTGATGTCGGTCTCGGTCCAGATGGAGCCCTTGCCCATGCTGAGGGGCTCGGCGTCGAGGCCCACCACGCGGTCGGCGAGCAGCAGCGGCGGCTCGGGCATGCGGGTGACGATCTCGAAGGCGTCCTGGGGGGCGAAGTCGGGGCCGAAGATCTCGGAGATGTCGCCCGAGGCGTGGATGAGCAGCTCGTCTTTGGAGAAGGTGCGGCCGCGCGGGGGCACCCCGCCAGGGGTGCGCTAGACAGGGAATCCGCGGGTCCTTAACACGAAAGTCGTACCTTTTTTTTTTTACCAGAACAACACTATCCGACAGTGACCGGCAACAAAAGTGCTGCTAAACCG
>JBDQIL010000763.1:0-3250 GCA_040264415.1 Myxococcota bacterium | reverse complement strand
GATGTCCACCTGCAGGGCGTGGTATTACGGTACATGCGGGGCGTGCGGGGCGCGCGCGGCGCGGTGGGCGCGCGGGCACGCGCGGGCTGGTGAGGCAAGCTCTGCGCCGCCGGTCACCTGGAGGTCCGCGAGTCTCCCGGAGCGCGCGATGCGCTCGAGGTCCCTGTTACGCCCGTCGATGTCGCGCTTCCAGATGAGACCAAGGCCGATCATGGCGACAATGTCGAGTCCGAGGTTGTTGGCAGTGTCGTTGAAGTCGTAGCCCTTGACCCCCGACAGCGTCGCAACCAGGCGGGTGGCCGAGATGAACGCGGCGAGCGCTGCGCTGGCAAAGCTCGCCGGCACAAGGAAGAGTCGCACCTTGCGAAATGGCGCCTCGATCTCCTCGCGCAGGATCTGCTTCCGCGTGTAACCCCCCTCGTTGGCACCCTCCTGCATCCGCGGGACGCCCGCTCCCGCGTCTGAACGGCGTAGCAGCGCTCCTCCAGGCCGCCGCAACATGCCGCACACTGCAGGCTGGCCAGAACCGTATCGGGACATGACACCGTGCGTAGCGGGGCTCGTGAATGCGGCAGCCGATGTGGCTAGGACGAGCGCGGCGAGCGCGTGGCGCAGTGCGCCCATCCCTACGCGAGTTTGTGGTTGTTTGGGCCAGATTCACAAGAGCTCCAACGACCGAGACTTTTCACGTGAAAAGTATTTACATTTCAGGCAACTCTGCTGGCAACCCTTCGGCTTCATTCGTTCACCAGGAAGGCGGGGCGCCCCGAGGTCCGCCCGCGGCGGAGCGAAAGGCTGTGGAGGGATCAATGGACATGAAGGACGGTTCCATGGGTGGTGCCCAGTGGCTTCGGTCAGCACCGCGAGGGCGCCGGTGACGGCGGGGGTCGCCGCCGACGTGCCGTAGAAGTTGGCGGGCCCGTAGATCGTGGTGGTCAGGCCGTTGGGGCCGCCGATGTCGGGCTTGTCGAGGCCGCCCGCCGTGGGGCCGTGTGACGAGAAGCCCTCGGGGCCGTTGACGCCGTAGCGCTCGTTGGCCCGCACGGCGCCCACCGTGAAGACCGACGGGTGGTTGCCGGGGTCGGTGACCGATCCCTGCGGGACGGACTCGTAGACGTCGCCGCCGCGGGCGAGGAGGTCGAAGCGGGTGTTGGGAGAGCCGGCGGCCCGGTGCACCACCAGCCAGGCGGTGCCGGCCCTCGGCATCGACACGCTCAGGCGCTCGACCGGGCTGCACGACTCGCCGCCGCGCTCCTGCCGCTCGGTGCTGCGGCCGATGAGGTGGCCGTCTTCGTCGTAGGCGTAGATGTCGAGGTCGGTGTCGCCACAGTTGGTGAAGTCGTCCCACACCAGGTTGACGCGCTTGGTGCCCGCGCCGAACTCGACCGGCAGGTACGGCGTGCCCCAGGGGAAGTCGTGCCGGTCGTCGCCGTCGAGGTCGGTGAACGGCTCGATCCGGTGCTCCTCGGCGTAGTTGCCGGCCGAGGTGACCATGAGCACCCCGGCGGCGGCGAGGGCGTCCATCTCGTCGTTGATCGCGCCGGTGCCGTCGCTGAAGCTCTCGTTGAAGAAGGACATGGACATGCTCACGACGTCCACCCCTTCTCGGATGGCCCAGTCCACGGCGTTCTCGAGGGAGGTGAGCGAGCTGACGCGCACGAGGTGGAGCTCGGCGCCCGGCGCGATGTCGCGGATGACCTGGGCGCAGGCCGTCCCGTGCCCGCCCGACTCGAAGCCGAAGGTGGGGTCGAGGGGATCGATGGGCAGCTCGCACGACGGGTGGCGGAAGCAGTCGTGGGTCTCGAAGGCGCCGAGCTCGGCCGCGTGGGGGTAGCGGTCGACCCCGAACCACTGGATGTCGAAGACCGCGACCTTCACGCCGTCGCCCACGAAGCCCGCGGCGTGCCAGGGGGCCACGTCGAGCGCGTCGAGGGCCTCGATGGCGGACCAGGCGTCGGCCCGCGGGGCGTCGTCGGGGTCGAAGGGGGCCATCGCGTCGGTTTCGAGGTCGATCTCGGCGATCGGAGCCACTCGCCATGCGCCAGTCGAGGGGGGCTCGAGCAGCAGGCTGCCGGAGCGGCTGGTGCTCACCGCGTCGGGGTGGTCGGGCACGTCGACCCGCACGAGGTCCCAGGGACCCAACGGCAGCGCAGCGAGGAGGGCGAAGTGCACGGTGGGAAGGTAGCGCGGTCTCGCGCCGGTGGCGGCGCGGGGGGGGCGCCCCTGGTTACGCCGCAGCGCATCCGACGGAGCGCCCGTGACCGAATCCCCCCCCCCGACGCGCCTGGCGCGCAGCCCGCGGCGCTCCGCGTGGCGCGCGCGGCGGGGTGCTGGGTGCAAGACGCCTCCGGGCGTCGCTACCTCGACCTCACCGGCGGGGCCGGGGTGCTCGGCCACCGGCACCGCGCGGTCACCGACGCGGTCCGGGCCCAGCTCGACCGGGTGACCTCCACCGGCAGCTGGCTCGAGGGAGATCGCCTGCATGGGCTGCTCGACGCCCTCTCTGCGCTCTCGCCGGGCGCCCGCCCGACCGTGTTTGGCTCGGGGCGGTCGGCGTTGCGGGCTGCGGTGCAGGCCGCGCGAGACCGGCGCCCTGATGGCGCCACCTGGATCGTCAGCGAGAGCCCCTGCGCGGCGGGGCTCGATGGCGTTCGCCCGGCGGGCCGCCCGGCCGACCTCGCGCCGGACGCTGGGATCGCCGCGATCGTCTTCGAGCCGCGGTCGGGCGCGACGCCCGGCGCTTGGGCCGCGCTGGGGCGCGCGTGCGCGCGGCACGACGTGGCCCTCGTCCTCGACGAGACCCGCCTGGGCCTGGGGCGGTCCGGCGCCGCCACCGCCGCCGGGGGCGCCGCCCTCGAGGGGCTCCGCCCCGATTGGATCGCCCTGAGCGATGGCCTCACCGGAGGCGTCGGCGAGCTCGGCGCGCTGTTGGCGCTGCGCCCCGAGCTCGCGCTGCCCCCGCCGTCTGGGGTGGGTCCGCTGCAGGCCGCCGCCGCTCAGGCTGCCCTGACCACCCTCTGCTCGCCCGCGCTCCTCGCCCAAGGGCGCGCCGTCGCGTCCGGCCTGCGGGCGGCCATCGGCCCGGCCGCGTCGGGCGTCGGTCTCTGGGTTGAGGTGGCGCCCGGCGGTCCGCCGGGTACAGCGCAGCAGGACCTCCGGTCCCGCGGCCTGCTAGCGGCCCCGTCCGGCTCCGACCGAATCGCCCTCGCCCCCCCCCTCGTGATGACGCCCTCCGAGCTCCAGTGGGCGG
>JBDQIL010000762.1:0-3255 GCA_040264415.1 Myxococcota bacterium | reverse complement strand
GCCGCCGACCGCGAGGGTCCGGGCGGCTCGCTACACGGCCATCCGGTCGAGGCGGTGGCGCGCCTGCTCGGCCGACTCGCCCGCCCCGCCCCGCCCCAGGAAGTCTTCGAGCAGCGCGATGGCGTCTTCTTCACGGCCAGCCTCCTGAAGCGCGCGGGAGAGCCCGAGCGCGACCGCGCCGTCGGGCGGCCCGTCTTCGAGGGCCTGCCAGTGCCGCAGCGCAGCGAGCCCGGCGTCGATCTCACCCGCCGCGGCGCGGGCGCGGGCGAGATCGAGCCACGCGGCTGTCTCCCCCGGACGCAGCCGGGTGAGGCGCTGGTAGAGCGCCGCCGCCGCCGCCGGGTCGTCGTCCTCCACCAGGCCAGCCAAGAGCGACACGGCTTCGGGATCGGAGGGCAGCCGTCGCCACGCCTCCTGCGCGCCAGACCGGTCACCCTGCGCGAGCCGGGCCCGACCGAGCCCGAGCAAAGCCGGTGAGAACCCAGGCGCACGCAGCGTGACCAGCTCGTAGGCCGCCTCAGCCCGGCGCCAGTCTCCGGCGCCCTCGGCCTGCAGGGCGCGGGCCAGTTGCTGCTGGGTCGCGGGACCGAGGGTGTCGGCGAGCGCGGTCGCCGCGGGCGCTCCTTCGGGCTGAGACCACGCGGGCGCGGCGCTCAGGGCCACGGCCAGGGCCCCCAAGCCGACCCCCCATCGCCGCCGCGGCCTCACTCGATCTGCGGGCGCAGATCGGTCGCCCGCAGCCCCAGGGCGTTGAAGCGGTTGCGCACCCGCAGGGCGCCCTCGGGATCACCGAGCAGCGTCGCCGCCATCGCCGAGAAGTCTCCGCCGGTGCGGAAGAACAGCTGCTCGTAGACCTGCCGCTCCAGCTCTTGGCTCGCCGCTCGGGTGCCTGAGGCCGCCGTGATCTCCACCGTCACGCGAGGCACGCCGTCGAGCCCCGGATCGGGGGCGCCCGCGGGGGCGGTGGCCTGGAGCAGATCCCGCATCAGCTTCGGCCGCACCTGCAGCACATCGGCCCGCCCCTGAGCCGCCCCCACGCCGGGCGGACGACCTGCCTCGATCGCCTCAGCGAGGGCGAGCGTCGCGGCGTTCTCGATGGTCATCGCCAGCTCGCGCAGGTTGCCGGGCCAGCGGTGCGCGTCGAGCAGCGCGAGCGTGCGCGGGGGGAGGAGGAGGAGCTGACGGTCGCCGCGGGCGGGAGGCAGATCGTCGCCGAGCACCGCCTGCAGGCCCACGTCGGGCTCACCCACGGGGAGCCCGACTCGGGCCCGATACTCCTGGACCAGCTCGACGAGGTGCGCTTCGACCCCGATCCGCTCCACGACGAAGCGGACGAGCGGCCGAAGGTCGTCGCGGCGCGCCTCGAGGGGCGGCAGCCGAACCGTGGCCGCTGGGTTCAAGCGCATGTAGAGGTCGGCGCGGAAGCGGCCCTGCTGGACCAGCTCGCCCAGGTCTTCGTGGGTCGCCACGACCAGCTTGACGTCGACCGGGCGCTCCCGGGTGTCGCCCACCCGGGTCACCACCCGCTCTTGCAGGACCGCCAACAGCATGCGCTGCACGTCCTCGCCGAGGTTTCCGATCTCGTCGAGGAACAGGGTGCCCCCGTCGGCCTCTTCGAAGGCGCCCTTCCGGTCGGCGACCGATCCCGTGTAGGCGCCCCGAACCGCGCCGAAGAGCTGCGCGGCGACCAGATCGCGGGGCAGGGTGGAGAGGTCGACGGCGACGAACCGTCCCTTTCGGCGGCTGCGCGGGTGCACGAAGTGACGGGCGATCAGCGACTTCCCGGTGCCGGTCGGGCCGCCGAGCAGCACAGGCAGGCGGCCGCGCGCCAGCACCGACAGGCGCTGCCGAATGCGCCGCAGCGCCAGGGTGCGGCCCCAGTAGATGGGCCCCTCTCGCTCTCGCCCGCGCCCGGCCTTGAGGATGCCCTCGACCTGGGCGCGCAGCGCCCGCGCGTCGATGTCCTCGTCGTCCAGGAAGTAGGTGTACTCCTGGGCGTGCCACCGGTCAGCCATGCGCTCGAGACCCTCGCCCCGGGCGGTCATCAGCACCACTGGCAGGTCGGGCCACCGCTCGCGAAGCGCCGCCAGGATCGCGGCGCCTTGGGTTCGCTGCGCCTGGCGCAGCTCCCGCGGGGTGGGCTCGGCGGGCAGCCCGAGCAGCTGTTCGGCGGGCAGATCGAAGTGCAGGTCGAGCAGCACGAGGTCGGGCGGCCCGCTGCGCGCCAGGTGCGCGCGCGCCTCGGCCCACGAGCGAGACGGCCCCAGCCATCGGTGCTCGGGCATCACCCTGCGGCACAGGGCGATCGTGCGGTCTTGATCATCCACCACCAGGATGTCAGCCATCGAGGGCCTCCAGGCGGGCGCGGGCCCGGGCGTGCAGGGTGCGGCAGCCGAGGGCGACCGCTTCAGCGCGCGCCGCCGCCGCCGCGAGCGCGGCGGGCGGCCCGTCCAACGAGGCCTCCTCGAGGGCCGCCACCTCGCGGTCGAGCGCGGTGAGGCCGGGATCTCCGTCGAGGAGCGAGGGCCGCAGGCGGCGCCACAGCGCCCACGCGGACTCGATCTCGTCCCCACGCCGCCGCGTCTGGAGCAGGTCGGCGCGGAGCGCGGCGCGCAAGGCCGCCGCGTCCGCGTCGGGCGGCAGGAAGCGGGTCTCGAAGCGGATGTACTTCCCGAGATCGTGGCGGAGATCCTCGAGCTGCTCCACCAGCTCGTCGAGGGACTCCAACGGCACCTGCTCGAGCCGCATCAACGACCCCAGCCCAGCCACCGGAGCAACCCACGCCGGCCGACCGCGGGGGGGCCGCTGCGGGGACCCGCGACCGGGACGCTCTCGGGATCGACGGAGAACCGCCAGGTCACGCCTTGCCCGTCGGGGAGCGCGGCCTGAAGCGTGACGAGCAGTGGGCCGGGGCGAGCGCCGTCTCCGTCGAGGCGGAGCGGGCGCCCCCCCGGCGCCGCGCCCAGGTCGATCGTCTGGACGCCGGCCACGGACAGCTCGGCGGAGGTCCACCCACCCGCAGGGGTGACCACCAGGGTCCAGTGCCCGTCGGGGGAGCGCGTGGCCCAGGCGTGGGGGAGGCGGCCGTCACGGGTGGCGCGCGCCAGGTCTCGGTCGACCGCGAGGGGGCCGGAGGGAGCGGGACCCGCCGACGCTGGCGCGCTGAGCGCGGCGATCAACAGCAGGGCATGCATGGGGCCTCCTTGCGGCCGAAGCCGGCCGTCGCCGGGCCCTTATCCGCTGTGCGACCAGGTC
>JBDQIL010000761.1:0-3266 GCA_040264415.1 Myxococcota bacterium | reverse complement strand
CTTCAATGTGCTGGGGTCTTGTCGTTGGTCCGCCTGCGTGGCGGATGTGTTGCGTGGGCTGCCTGCCGCCGGAGGTGCGGGTCCAGGAAGGTTTGAGCAGGGGACACGTCGCGGTGGCCAGAGAGGGCGCACAAGCCAGCGTGGCGTGGAGGGCGCGTAGTGGGCTCAGGGTGGTTCCCCGTTCGCGTTGGGGCCCAGGGCCAACGCGCTTGGACCTGCCCGCTCGACCGCCTTCGGGGGGGCGTGCAGCTGATTGGCCGATTGCTGACCATTCTTGCGTGGTTCGCGCATGGCGACCGCGAACCTCGACCGCGCACGCCACCGGCTGACGCGTCGGTGGCGCGTGCTCTGCTTCTTGGAGCGCTCGCTCGAACCAGGGAGACCTGGTGGACGCTATAGGGCGAGACGCTCGAGGATGTCGGGGGTCTGAAGCAGCGCGCCCGCGCCCCGACACGTGGCCCGCTCAGGGTCGTCTGCGGTGACGACCGAGAGACCGACCTGGTCGCGAAGCCACTCCGACAGGCCCGGCAGAAGGGCTGTGCCGCCTGTGAGCACCAGGCCCAGCTCGGCGATGTCGCCGGCGACCTCGGGCGAGGTGCGGGACAGGATCTGCCGCACAGCCTCGACGATGCTCTGAAGGGTCGCCTGGATGGGCCGGAGCAGGTCGTCGGATGACAGCGAGAGCTCCCGAGGGATGCCCGAGCCGAGGTCTCGGCCGGTGATCCGTGCCACGGCCGCCTCGGTTCGTGGCAGCGCGCACCCGATGGTGAGCTTCACCTCTTCAGCCGCCCGCGCACCGAGGAGCACGTTGTGGTGGTCGCGCACCCAGGTGGTGATGGCGCCGTCCAGGTTGGCGCCCGCGATGCGAATGCTGGTGCTGTCGACCACGCCGCCCAACGCCAGCACGGCGATCTCGGTCACGCCGGCGCCGATGTCGACCACCACGCTACCGGTGGCCTCGTGAATCGGGAGCTCGGCGCCGACCGCCGCCGCGACGGCCTTCCCGATCAGGGTGACGTCGCGGGCGCCCATGGCGCGGGCGAGCTCTTGAACCGCACGGCGTTCGACGTCGCTCGTGGCCTGTGGCACCGCGATGAGCACGCGGCCTCGAGCCATCTTTCGCGATCCGATCGCCTGGTGGAGCGCATCACGAAGCAGCTCTTCGACCAGGCTGTAGTCGCCGACCACCCCCTCGCGGATCGGGCTCACAGCCGAGATGTGCTCGGGGGTGCGGCCCAGCATGCGCTTGGCGTCGGCGCCGGTGGCGACGATCTGTGGGCCGTCGGAGGTGCGCTCGACGGCGACCACCGACGGGATCTCCACCACGACACCTTTGCCGCGCGCATGAATGCGCGTGTTGGCGGTGCCGAGGTCGATGGCGAGCTCTGTGCCGAGCCGGCCGAGGGCTTGTTCGAGCACCGGTCGCTCAGTCGCCGAAGCCCCGGACGTTCTTGACCGGGACCATGGGCTTGTCCACCACCGAAGCGATGTGTTCGGCGTGGCCCACCAGCGGCGAGTCCTCGCTCTGCTTGATGATGTAGCGCTTGCCATCGAGGGTCACGGCGACCACCTCGAACATGGCCTTGTCACCGCCCATGACGTGCTCGATCTTCTCGATGTTGCCGAAGGCGATGCGCTCGGTGTCGGTGGCGCTGGCGGTCTTGCGCGTGATGACGATGGACTGGGTCTCCTCGTCGACCACGATGCGCTCTTGGGCCCGTTGCGTGTAGACGTACCAGAGCGTGCCGGCGCCCACGACCGCCATGGCGGCCAGGAACCCGAGCAGCACGACGGGGCCGGACTTCTTCTTCGGCTTCTCGTTGAAGTCGTGGAAGCAGTGCTTGCACCGAGACGCCTCGACGGGCACCTCGGCGTGGCAGCTGGGACAGTCCTTGGTGGCCATTCGCTCTCCCGGGGATGGCGCTGGTCTTCCCGGGATTAGAGCTTGACCCCTGCGCTGTCAAGGAGCGGCCGCGCCCATTGGCGATGGCTTGACAGGGGGGGCGCCTGGCGCGCCGGCCTCGGCCCCTCAGCGCGTGGCGCTGGCGTAGCGGGCGAGGGGGCGCAGCAGCATGGGGAGCATCAAGGCAATCGGCGAGTTCGGCTTGGTCTTGCGGTAGGCCTTGTAGACCCGCCGACCGGACTTCACGATCGCGCTGACCGATGCCTGCGCGCCCACCAGGTCGGCGAGCGCGGCGAGGTGGGCCGGCGGCAGCGCAGCGAGGTCGTCGGAGTCGTAGGTGGAGAACGGCAGCCCCTCGCGGCGCGCGAGCTGGGCGATGGACTCGATGGCGGCACCCACAAGCGCGTCGCGGTCGATGCGCTCTGGGATGGGCAGGTCGAGTTCGGCCGCCAGGTCGATGAGGTCACCTTCGGGCACGTTCCGGAAGAGCTGGGACTCGTGCACTTCGAGGACGACGGACATGGGCGGGCTCCCGGAGGGTGACGGTGCGACCATCGGTGCTTACTCCTAACGGACTGTGGATCAAACACCGCACGGCTCGAGGGGTTCCCATCGAGGCGTCGTGAGGCTGGAGGACCGGCATGGACATCTCGATCTCCTCGATGGTGCTGTCGCTGCTGGCGGCCCCTGCGCGCCTCGGTGTCGGGCTGGTGCGACGCGTGCAGCTGCGGGGGCGGGTGGTCGTCGAGGTGGGATTGGGCCACGACGGCTCGGCCGGTCGGCGCTCGCTCGCCTCTGACCTCGCGGTGCTCGAGGGTCTTCGCCGCATGGCCGACGACCCAGCCGTGCGGGCGGTGGTGGTCGATCTGCGCAACATCTCGGCGGGCTGGGCCACCTTGCAGCAGCTGCGGCAGGCCCTCGTTCATCTGCGCGACTGCGGGAAGCTCGTGGTCACCCACCTCGACGCCGCCTCCACCCGTGAGGTGTACCTGGCGTCGGCCGCAGACCGGGTGTGGCTCACGCCGTCGGGTGAGGTCTTCCTGCAAGGGGTCGGCGCGCACATGAGCTTCTACGGCGACGCCCTGAAGCGGGTGGGTGTCGTGGTGGAGCTCGAAGCGGCGGGCGCCTACAAGAGCTTCGGCGAGCCCTTCACCCGAGCCTGGCCCACCCGCGCCAACCGCGAGCAGACGGGTGAGCTGGTGGGAGACCTCCAGGAGCAGCTTGTCTCCACCATCGCTGCGGCCCGCGGTCTCTCAGCAGAGGCGGTGGTCGGGCTCATGGCTGAGTCGCCGCTGTCCGCAGAGCGGGCGTTGGAGGCGGGCCTCGTAGACGCGCTGGCCTACCCCGATCAGGCGCACGACCG
>JBDQIL010000760.1:0-3268 GCA_040264415.1 Myxococcota bacterium | reverse complement strand
ACCCAGCAACACCCGAGGGTGGTGCGGGCTGCGATCGCGCCGCAGCGGTGGGATCCCGGAGAGCTGCAGCGCCTTCACCAGCCCCGCCAGCTCGAGCTCGTAGGCGAGGCTCACCCCCACCACCGGGAAGTCGCCCACCGGGGTCTCGGTCTCGTAGGTGACCAAGGGGCGGCGGCTGGACCGCCAGGCGTCGACGTCGTCGGGGAGGAAGGCCCGCTCGGCAGACAGGCCGGCCGCCCACAGCCGGCTGAGGATCCATTGGAAGCCCAGGCTGGACATGCCCGCCCGGTACGGGCTCGGGTACAGCATCGCGACCCGCGGCCCGCCGGGCGCAAAGCGGCCCCCGCGCTCGTCGCGGAGGCGGCGGCGCAGGATGTCGAGTTCGGGCAGGGACGGGGCCACGTCGCCTCGGGGTTCGGGCACGGCCGGCTGCATCAGGGTTAGCCGACTCCATCGTCCGCGAACAGCCGGCCGCCGGATGTGCCTCGGCGGGATAGGGAGCCTCCATGTGGATTCGAACCCTTGTCTTGACACTGCTCGCGGGGTCCCCGGCGGCCCTCGCCGCCGACTCCGCGCTCGTCTACGACATCCGCTCCGGCGACCGGATCGTGGGCTCTCGCACGGTGTCGGTGCGGGTGGTCCCGCCCGACGGCGACCTCATCCCCGAGACCCGCCTGATCACCTCGATCACCAAGGTGGACGCGTCGGTCGCGGGCGTGCCCATGCAGCTCCACAGCCGCGCCGACGCCCGCGCCACCGACCGAAAGATCAGCTTCGTCGCGAGCACCGTCACCAACGGCGACTCGGTGGAGATCCAGGCGCGCCAGGGTCCAGACGGCGGGTGGATGGTCACCGCGCTCACCCCGGGCAACATCCAAGAGATGACCTACCGGGCGGTCGAGGTCGACCTCACCAGCATGGACCTCCTCGACCCGATGCGGGCCCGGCTCTTCACCGCTGACCTCGGCACCGCCGAGCTGCTGCTCGCAGAGACCGGCACCGTGGTCGAGGGCGCGGTCCGCGACGGCGGCCCGGTCGAGATGCAGGTCGGCGCGGTGACGGTGCCCGGCCGGCGGGTCGAGCTCTCGCTCCCCACCGGCGCCAGCGCCTTCGTCTGGAGCGACCAGGGCCTCCTGCTCCAACAGGACCTCACCGTACTGGGCACCCGGCTGACCGCGACCCTGCGCGCGCTGCCCGCCGCCCGCACCTGGGGACAGGTCGAGGTCGCCACCGAGTTCACGGCGCCCGGCACCTCGATCCATGAGCAAGAGCTGTAGCCAGGGGCTCGGCCCGATCGCAGTGCGGTAGGTTGGCGGCTCCCAGACCCCCTTCGTGACGCCTGCACCTCTCCACGCTCCTGCTGCTCCTGCTGCCGTGGCTGCCCGCGGTCCATGCCGCGCCGCCGGTCGACCCGGCCGCCGCCCAGGCCGCCGCCCGCCTCGACCAGCAGGTCATCCCGGCCTTCGGCGCCCGAGGTGCCAGCGCGGCCGCGCGCGTGGCCGCCGCCAAGGCGTGGTTCTCGGGCGATGCGACCTTCCCCTCCGCCTTCCCGGAGCTCGCCGACCAGCCAGTCGACGACCCCGCGTGGCTGCGTGCCCGGCTGCTGATGCTGCAAGAGGGCACCGCTGCGCGCGCGCGCGCAGCGGTGCCCTCTTGCAGCATCAGCAGCCGGGCACGCAGCCACGCGGGGTCGTCGACTGGCTGGTCGGCGAGCTCCGGGAAGGCGGAGGGGAAGGTCGCATCGCCCGAGAACCACGCCTTGGCGGCGGCCACGCGCGCGGCCGCGCTGGCACCTCGGGCGCCGAAGGCCGGGATGACCTGCTGGTCGAGGCGGGCGGCGGCCTGGGCGGCGGCCGGGTCGACCGGCGGCGCGGCATGGACCGCGGGCAGCCACGGCAGCAGGAGCAGCAGGAGCGTGGAGAGGTGCAGGCGTCACGAAGGGGGTCTGGGAGCCGCCAACCTACCGCACTGCGATCGGGCCGAGCCCCTGGCTACAGCTCTTGCTCATGGATCGAGGTGCCGGGCGCCGTGAACTCGGTGGCGACCTCGACCTGTCCCCAGGTGCGGGCGGCGGGCAGCGCGCGCAGGGTCGCGGTCAGCCGGGTGCCCAGTACGGTGAGGTCCTGTTGGAGCAGGAGGCCCTGGTCGCTCCAGACGAAGGCGCTGGCGCCGGTGGGGAGCGAGAGCTCGACCCGCCGGCCGGGCACCGTCACCGCGCCGACCTGCATCTCGACCGGGCCGCCGTCGCGGACCGCGCCCTCGACCACGGTGCCGGTCTCTGCGAGCAGCAGCTCGGCGGTGCCGAGGTCAGCGGTGAAGAGCCGGGCCCGCATCGGGTCGAGGAGGTCCATGCTGGTGAGGTCGACCTCGACCGCCCGGTAGGTCATCTCTTGGATGTTGCCCGGGGTGAGCGCGGTGACCATCCACCCGCCGTCTGGACCCTGGCGCGCCTGGATCTCCACCGAGTCGCCGTTGGTGACGGTGCTCGCGACGAAGCTGATCTTTCGGTCGGTGGCGCGGGCGTCGGCGCGGCTGTGGAGCTGCATGGGCACGCCCGCGACCGACGCGTCCACCTTGGTGATCGAGGTGATCAGGCGGGTCTCGGGGATGAGGTCGCCGTCGGGCGGGACCACCCGCACCGACACCGTGCGAGAGCCCACGATCCGGTCGCCGGAGCGGATGTCGTAGACGAGCGCGGAGTCGGCGGCGAGGGCCGCCGGGGACCCCGCGAGCAGTGTCAAGACAAGGGTTCGAATCCACATGGAGGCTCCCTATCCCGCCGAGGCACATCCGGCGGCCGGCTGTTCGCGGACGATGGAGTCGGCTAACCCTGATGCAGCCGGCCGTGCCCGAACCCCGAGGCGACGTGGCCCCGTCCCTGCCCGAACTCGACATCCTGCGCCGCCGCCTCCGCGACGAGCGCGGGGGCCGCTTTGCGCCCGGCGGGCCGCGGGTCGCGATGCTGTACCCGAGCCCGTACCGGGCGGGCATGTCCAGCCTGGGCTTCCAATGGATCCTCAGCCGGCTGTGGGCGGCCGGCCTGTCTGCCGAGCGGGCCTTCCTCCCCGACGACGTCGACGCCTGGCGGTCCAGCCGCCGCCCCTTGGTCACCTACGAGACCGAGACCCCGGTGGGCGACTTCCCGGTGGTGGGGGTGAGCCTCGCCTACGAGCTCGAGCTGGCGGGGCTGGTGAAGGCGCTGCAGCTCTCCGGGATCCCACCGCTGCGGCGCGATCGCAGCCCGCACCACCCTCGGGTGTTGCTGGGT
>JBDQIL010000759.1:0-3268 GCA_040264415.1 Myxococcota bacterium | reverse complement strand
TCGCCCTCGCCGTCGCCCTGTCGCTGATCGCCGCGGGCACGATCTGGGGTGTGGTCGAGACCGGCGTGGCCTCGCCCAACGCCTGGATCCGGCACGCGCTGGTGGGGCTGGCCGACGCCTGGCTGGTGCCCAAGGTGCGGGTGGGCGGCTTCTCCATGGAGGGACCCACCACCATCGCGCTCGAAGACGTGCGCCTCACCCAAGACGACGTGGAGGTGTTGGCCTGCGACCGGGTGGCGGTGACCTTCGGCGAGCTGCCCGAGCGGGGCGCGCCGCTGCGCATCGCCCGCATCGTGCTGTCGGCGCCGGTGCTCACGCTCCGCCGCTCGCCCGACTCGGCGAGCTGGCGGCCGGTGGGCTTCGACCCCCTCCTCGAGCCGTCGGCGGTCGAGCGCCCGGCGTCCCTCGATGAGGCCCTGCAGCTCTCAGAGGTGCTCGACCTGCGGCTGGTGCGCGTCCGCGACGGCGTGGTGGTCTTCGACGACGAGGTGCACGCGCCGGTGCGCCTCGACGGCATCACCTTCGATCTGAACGCCACCCCCGAGGTGGGCCCGAGCGGCCAGCCTGGGCACCACGCCGATCTGGCCTTCGGGCAGCCCCCGGGCCTCGAGGTGAAGGCCGTCGGCTTCATCGACCTCGACCACCGCTTCGCCGCCATCGAGGCGGCGTCGCTGGTGCTCGACCTCTCCGATCCCGCCGCAGTGGAGGGGCTCAGCCCGGGCCTGCAGGCCGCGGTCGAGCGCTATGCGCTCGCGGGGCGCCTGAGCGTCTCGGCCGAGGGCTCCGTCGACCTCGCCGACCCCGCGCGCACCGCGGTGTCGGCCCGCGGCGAGATCGACGGCTTCCACGCCCAGGGCGGCGGCGTGCGGCTGCCCATCGACGCGGCTCGGTTCGAGGGGCGCCTCGCCGATGGCCTGGCCCGCATCGACGAGGCTCGGATCGAGCTGTCGGGCGGCGCCGCGGTGCTTCGCCAAGCCGACCTCGCGGTGGTCGATCGGGCGGTCGCGCTGGCCGGGGACTGGTCGCTCGACGCCCTGCCGCTGCACGCGCTGGTCGCGGGCGGCAGCGTGTCGGAGAGCGTGGCCTCTGGCGCCGGGCGCCTCTTCGTGTCGAGCGACGACATGTCCGTCGGGCTGACCATCGACCAGCTGAGCGTGGGCGCGCCCGGTCGCGCGGCCACCGTCTCGCTCGACAACGGGGCGGTGCGGCAGGCTCGGATCGGGCTCGGCTCGATCCCCCTGCAGGTCGCCGCGGTCGAGCTCGCCGGGCTCGACCTGACGCTGGCGCGCGAGAACGGCGCCTGGGTTGGACTGCCCGCGCCGGCTGCGGCCGACGAGCCCGCCCCGGCCGAGCCGGAGCCGTCCGCTTCTCTCTGGCCGACCTGGGCCCAGATCGACACCCTGTCGGTGACCGACGGCGCGCTCCAGCTGGGCGCGGGCGCCACGGCGTGGTCGGTGCGCGGCCTGGGGGTCACCGTGACCGACCTGGGCACCACCGACGCGCCCCCCGTCGCGGTCACCCTCCAGCCGGGCGGGGGCGTGTCGGGGCGCGCGTCGGGCACCCTCGATTGGCTCGCGCCCGCCGTCCACCTCACCCGCCTGAAGCTGAGCGGTCCCCTCGACAGCGCGGCCTTGCGCGCCCTGCTGCCCTCCTCGTCGCGGGCTGTGGTGGCCGACCTGGTGCCGCGCGGCCAGCTCGCGGTCGAGGGCCGGGCGCGGATCGGTCGGTCCATCGACCTCGACCTCGACGCCACCCTCGCCGCCGCGACCGGCCGCCTCGCGGGGCTGCAGATGCCGGTGGAGGCTGGCAGCGGCCACCTGTCGGTGAAGGGAGAGGGGCTCGCTCTCCGCGACATCTCACTCCGCGGCGCTCGGGGGCAGCTCGTCCTGCCCTCCCTGACCCTCGACTCGGCCGGCGCCCTGGCCTTCTCCTGGGCGGCCCGCGGGCTCGACCTGACCCAGGTGCGCACGGCGGGCGGCTCGCCCCTGGGCACCGGCCGGCTGTCCAGCGAGGGGCGCGCGGTCGGTCGGGTCTCCGACCGCGGCCTCGACGCCCTCTCGGTGCTCGACACCCACGTCGTGGTGGACGGTGGACCCCGCGGCGAGATGCGGTGGCCTGCCGTGACCGTGAACGTGGGCACCACCGATGGCGCCCGGCGCCTCGACGCGCGGGTCACCGGCCCGGGGGGCGGGCGGGTCGATCTGGCGAGCCTCTGGCCCGCCGAGGCCGACACGCTCACGGTTCAGCGAGCCAGCGTGGTGGCCGACCTGGGCGGAGACGCCCGCCACATGCTCCCGCTCGCCATGCAAGGCGCGCTGACGCAGCTGCGCGGCGGGCTGCTCGAGGGCCGGGCCAGCGGCGCGGTCTCGCTCGACGATCCGGTGGAGGCGTCCACCCTGACGGGCGTGGTCGAGCTCACCGGCGGTCGCGCCCGCTGGGGAGACTGGGCGATCCCTGCGGTCGAGGGCACCCTGCCCCTGCGCCTGTCCGGCGGCGCAGCGAGGGTGACTGACGGCGAGGTGCTGGCCCTCGACGGCACCGTCTTCATCGATCGCGCCGCCTGGGACCTGTCGGCCGACGACGGAGAGCTGGCCTGGCGGGCCGACGCGCTGCAGCTCGGTCGCCTGCAGCCCACCGGCGGCAGCGCGGTGGCCATCGAGGGGCACCTCGACGCCCGCGGCGACCTCGCGGTGGCGCTCCTCGACGACGGGCTGGGCGTCACGGGTGGCGGTGGGACGGTCACCGTCCGAGGCGGTCGCCTGGTCAACCTGCCCGCCCTCGCGGCGCTCGCGCAGGCCGATGGAGGCGCAGGCAAGCCCGGGGACGATGCCCTGGATGCCCGCTTTCGGTTGGGGCCCGACGCCGTGACCTGGACCCGCCTCGACCTCGACCTGGGGCCGGTCCGGTACGCGGGCGGTGGTTGGATGCGGTGGACCGGCGCCCTCGACCTCTCCCTCGAAGGACGCCGAGACAAGCGCGGCCTCGCCGACCTCGCGGCCCGGCTCGTGGCGTGGCGGCTGCACGGCACCACCGGGGCGCCCCAGGTGCAGGCGCTGCCGTTGGGGGTCGACACCCGCACCTTCGACCAGGCCGGCCCCGCCCGAGACGCCCTCGACGACCTCGATGAGGGCGACCTCGACGCGCTCGAGGCGCCCTCCGAGCGCGCCCCTGCGCGGCCCGACCTCGACATCGACCTCGACGACTTCGAGGGCTTCGAGTAGCGCGACCGGCGGCTGGGGGGCGCCGACCCGGGGGGAGCGGTTATGCC
>JBDQIL010000758.1:0-3272 GCA_040264415.1 Myxococcota bacterium | reverse complement strand
GCTGCGACGCCGCGATGCCCTACCTCGACAAGGTGGTCGAGCTGGCGCCCGACCAGGTCGAATCGTACGTCGACCGCGGCCAGTGCCTGGCCACGCAGCGCGAGACCGACGCGGCGCTCGCCGACCTCAACAAGGGCTGTGAGATGGGCAGCGAGCTGGCCTGCTCGCGGGTCACGCGGCTCGAGCGTCGCAAGGAGCGTCGGGCCAAGCGCAACCGCTTCGGCAACGAGTAGCGCGGCCGGGGGGGGGGGGGCCCGCGGGCGGGGTGACTCGACCGAGTCGTCGCGCGCTGCCCGCTCGCTACTCGGGCGCGGCGGCCTCGAAGACCTGCGCGGCCACCATCACCGCGGGGTGGGTGGGGTAGTCGGCCAGCGCTGCATGCAGGCGCTCGCGGGCCTCGTCGATGGCGCCCAGCTCGACCAGCGCCCGCACCCGCAGCGCGGCGAGGGCCGGGCTTCGGTTGCGCGCGAAGCGCCTGCGGTCGAGCATGCCCAGCACGTAGGCGGCGTTGCCCAGCTCGAGCTGGTAGTCGAGGTAGGCGTTCCAATAGTCGCGGCGCCCGCCCACCCGCTTCCCGGTCTCCACCACGGCCTCGGCCGCGCCGATCTCGTCTCCGAGCGCGCGCATCAGGTGCAGCTTGGCGGCGCCGATCTGGCGGTGGGCCCGCTTGCCCACTTGCCCACCCATGTGCAGGGAGATCATCGCGCCGTCGGTGTCGCCCAGGTCGGTCTGCAGCTCAGCCAGCGTCGCCCAGGCCGACGCGATGTGAGGGTACAGATTCACGAGCTCTTCAGCGCGGGCGTGGGCTTCGACCAGCTCACCGCCGAATTGGAGGTCTTGTACGACGCGCAGCTCTTGCGTGAAGCGCACCCCCTTGCGCAGGTCGGTGGCCGCGAGCTGGCTCTCTCGCAGCGCGACCGCGCCGGCCACGTCGCCCGTCTCCCGCAGGGCGTCGGCGTGGTAGCGGAGCGCGGTCTCTTCGTAGAAGTCGGAGCCCTCCGCCTTGTCGAAGTCTGGGAGGGCCTCGACGAAGCGCTCGTCTCGGGTGAGCGCGGCGCCCCGGATGGCGTAGAGGTTGGCGTTGTCGGGATCGACCGCGAGGCCCTTGTCCACCCACTCGATCACCGAGTTTGTGCGGCCCAGCCCGATGAACCGCGGCACCCAGGGGGGGATCTCGACCGCAGCCAGGGCGACGTCGAGCACACACAGGGCCAGCAGCGCGGGGATCCGAAGCAGCATGTGGGGTGGGCGTCCGTCAGTGGGGGTTGTGAAACGCGAAAGCGGCGGCGCGGTTGCCCGCACCGCCGCTCGGCGATCAGCCGGCCCGAGGGCCGGCAGATGACGTCTTAGTACTCGACGTAGCCGTAGTAGTAGTAGCCCGAGGTCGAGGTGTCGTAGGTGTACCAGCCAGCGTAGCCGGCGCCGTCGGTACCGCCGTAGCCCCAGTACTCGCCCTCGTCGGTGTAGACGTAACCATCGGAGTCCCACTCGACGGTGCGGGAGAAGTCGGTGCCACCGCTGACGGCGGTGAAGTCACCGCTGAAGCCGAAGGCGCACGAGCCGCAATCCACGGTGGTGCCAGAGATGGACCAGTCGCCGATCAGGGAGCCGTCGGGGAAGGTGGCGCCCATGGCGCCCGAGACAGCAGCGCCGGCGGGGGTGCCGCCGTCGGCGCCGTCAGCAGCGCCGTCGGCGCCGTCGGCGCCGTCGGCGCCGGAGTCGCCCGAGTCCTTGCCGGAGCAAGCCACGAGGGTCAGGGCGGTGCTGGCGAAAATCACCATAAGGTTCTTGTTCATCATCTCCTCCATCGCAGGCAGTACCTGCTCTCAGGTTCGAAGCGACCGTCTCGGGCCGCAAGCGTGCCCCGGTTGTGGGGCGACGCCGGCAGTGTAGCCCGCCAGCGCCCGCAATGCCTCCATCCGCCAGCACTTTTTCGCGTCGATTGGGTGTCGAAGCGGGCTTCCGGGCGGATCGCGGTCCCCGAGGATCCCGATGAACACTACTTGACCCGTCAATAGATGCGTCGCCGGCGGGCGAGCCCGAGGATGGCGCCCAGCGCGACCATCCACCCGACTGGTCCGGTGGGGCGGGCGGCGCAACCGCCGCACGCCGAGACCTCGCCATCGCTGGCCGCCGCCTTGTTGCGGGGGTCGGCGCTGTCGAGGGTGGGGTCTTCGTCGTCCGGATCGGGCTCGGGTTCGGGCTCGGGGGCCGCGGTGTCGCCGGTGTCTTCGGGCTCGGGCTCTTCGGGTTCGGGGTCGGGCCAGTCGCCGGTCGGGATGCCGGAGATCTCGATGTCGTCGAGGTTCCAGCCGCAGTAGCGCACGCTCTCGTCGGTCGAACCCATGGTCCACCGCAGCCAGACCTCGGGCTGGTCGTCGACCAGGCTGGGCAGCTCGATGGCCTCGGGCACCCAGCGGCCGTCGTCGATCTCGCCCTCGTTCTCCCAGACCACGGTCCAGGTGGAGCCGTCGGTGCTCACCGCGATGGAGGCGTGGTCGTAGGCCGACTCTTCGACTCCCAGCCAGCGGCGGAAGCTCAGGGTGGCGCCGGCGACGTTCGTGAAGTCGAGCGGCGGGGTGGTGAGGTCGCGCTCGGGCATCCGATCGTCGTAGTCGCCGGAGAGGTTGTAGCCGTAGACGTGGTCGCCGGTGTGGCCGCGGGTGGGGTCGCGGCTGCCATCCGATCCGCCACGGCCCTCGGGCACGCCCCAGGCCCAGTCGCCTTCGGTGTCCCAGCCGGGGTCTTCGTCGAGATCCCAGGCGTAGCGTACCCCCTGCTCGCCCACGAGGACCCGAACCGGCACCACCGACGTGGTGGCTGCGTCGTCATCGACCACGAAGGTCACGGTGCCCTCGTGAGCCCCCACGGGCAGGTCTGCGGCGCTGTCTTGCAGGGCGATGAGCACGGTGGTGTCGCTGTCGGCGGGGATGACCTTGGACGTGGTCACGTCGATCCAGGACTCGGACTTCGTGACGGTGACCGTGCGGTCGATGCCGTCGCGGTTGTCGAGCGTGACGGTGGTGCGGTCGGGGGAGAAGGGCCCGCCTACGGGGCCGGCGGCGGTGAAGCCGTCGTCGCCGGTGATGGCGACGCCCGTCGCCCAGGGCGACAGCGTGTCGGTGGTCACATCGCCGGTGCCGCCGGGGTCGAGCCAGGGCTCGAGGCTGCCGCTGCTGCTGCTGCTGGCGTCCCAGGCGGTGTAGAGGCGGCCGTACCAGTCGCTCTGGTTGTTGCCGCAGGCCGCGTCGCCGCCGGTGAGCACCCCCACG